>JBEAPS010000344.1:0-4244 GCA_041164285.1 Pseudomonadota bacterium | reverse complement strand
CCGCTTGTGCAGGAAGTGAACGCAGCAGAAGTGCCCGTGTTTGAAGTTGCAGTCATAGGCACCAATCAAGATCGCAAACGAGATCGTGTGGCAGAGCTGCTGCAGGATCGTCTTGAAGGCGTCAACGGTGTGAAATCTGCTCGTCTCGCCGGTGAGAGGTCGAGGGAATATCAAGTTCTTCTTGATCAAGACAAACTTGTGGAAATGCAAGTTGGCAGTTCAGAGGTTGTGCAGGCAATCGCGAGCCGCAATCAGAATATTCCGACAGGCTACGTTGAGTCGCCCACAGAGCGGAAGCTCGTACGCATCAGTGGTCAAGTTCAAGAAGCTCGTCAACTCGAAGACACCATCGTTCGTACAAACTTCACCGGAGGCGTGATTCGAGTCAAAGATGTGGCTTCAGTGCGCGATGGCAATGAAGATGCTCAGGTGGCAGCTCTGATTGATGGAGAGCCGGCCACATTGGTTGTCACAACTAAGAGAGCAGACGCCGACGCCATTAAGACCGTCGACAGTTTGAAGAAAGAGCTCGAGTCATTTTCCAAAAAACATCCTGAATTTGAATTTAGGGTCTACAACAACGAAGCCGATCGTGTCGCTGACCGGCTGAATATTGTCACGGGCAATGCACTGAGTGGTTTCGTAGTTGTTCTTGTTCTGCTTCTTATCTTCCTCCCGGGAATGGTGGGAGTTGTGACAACAATGAGCTTGTTTCTGGGTGTTGCCGGTACGCTTGCGTTCATGCCAATCGCCGGAGCTAATTTCAACACCATTACGCTGCTTGCAATCGTAATCATCATCGGGATGATGGTCGACAACGCGGTCGTCATCAGTGAAAACTATGCTCAGCTGCGTGCTGAGGGGCTCGATCGAATTTCAGCATCAAAAAAGGCTGTTCACCAATTCTGGCTGCCACTCACAGCCACTGCACTCACGACTGTGGCTGCATTCTTGCCCATGCTTGTGACTCTTGGGATCATGGGGCAGTTCATTAAGTGGATCCCTATTGTCGTCAGTATTGGTCTTCTCATTTCGGTTGCCGAAGGATTTTTGCTATTGCCGGCACGACTCCGCTTTACGCTCAGAAAAGAGCAGCTCATCAAAGATGAACAGAACAATGTGCTCAAAAAAGGCAACTGGTTCACAGCTGTTTCTGAGGCTTTCGAGCGGTTCTCGGCGCAAGCGATCCGCTACCGTTACGTGACCATGGGCATTTTGACCGCAGTTCTGCTTGGTAGTGTTGCTCTTGCTGCCTTTGGAAATAAGTTTGTCATCTTTCCAAAGGAAGATGTTGAGTTTTACTTTGGTCGATTTCAGGCAAGCAACGTAACGTCCCTCGAACAAATGACGACCTATGCCGAAGAATTGTCAGATAAAGTGCAAAAGGCCATGCCGCCTGACTCCGTGAAGCGTATCGTTGGTCGAGTCGGAGTGCAGCGTTTCGGATTGGCAGATTCCAACGAAAAGAACTCACCTTACGTGGGTATGTTCACAATTTCGGTTTTTCCCGAGAAAGCACAGCAGCTCGATGTAGAAGATGTTCTGGCAGTGCTCCGTGCCATTGACAAAGGACCGTTGGAAAAAGTCAGCTTTGAGGCAGGATCCAATGGCCCACCGGTAGGTAATGCAATGTCGATCACTTTCAGAAGTGATAATTATGAGCAACTTGATGCTATCAGGAACGAGTTTAAAGGGCAGATCAGCAGCATCGACGGAATTTTTGGAGTGGGTGACAACGAAGTTTCTGGTGCTCCCGAATATCGAATCATTCCGGATTACGACGCCATTGCACGTGCGGGTCTCGATGTTGCTTCTATTGGCTTGTCTCTGCGTACCGCTCTGCAGGGCTCAATCGTGTCGCGCATGACAGCCGATGGACGTGAATTCGATGTTCGTGTGCGCTTAAATGACAAGCGTGAAACACTTGACGCTGTGAAATCTATTCGCGTGCGCAATCGGCAGGGAAGTCTCGTGCCGCTGTTGAGTGTTGCTTCCCTTGTTGAAATGGACGGGCCTGCCATCAGAAGGCATTTCAACGGCCAACGCTCAATCAATGTGTTCGCTGACACAGACACAAAGGTTCTCACTTCGGTGGAGCTCAACTCCAAGGCTGAAGCGATTTTGTCTAAGCTTTTGGTCAAGTATCCAGACGTCAGTCGGGTTGTCGGTGGTGAGCAGGAATCAACCAAAGAGTCAGTACAGAGCTTGTTCCGCGCAATGGCTATAGCTGTACTTGGCATCTTTGCCATTCTAGTGTTCCTATTTGGGAGCTACACACATTCGCTTCTCGTTCTATCCACAATTCCTCTAGGACTCATTGGCGTTTCCACTGCATTTTATATACACGACAAGCCCCTCTCTTTCTTTGCGTTGATTGGGGTTGTGGGCCTTGCGGGTGTGGTTGTCAATGCAGCCATCGTCTTGGTCAGCTACATTCGCGACTTGATGCAATTACAGGGAATGCGCTTACACGATGCGCTTGCAAAAGCAGCGGCATCACGACTGCGCGCTGTCGTAGTCACGTCGCTGACAACTGTGGGCGGGTTGCTTCCAACTGCCTATGGCATTGGTGGATACGACTCTGTGTTGGTTCCTATGACCTTGGCCTTGGCTTGGGGCCTTGTGAGTGCCACCATTTTGAGTCTTGTTTGGGTTCCCTGCGGATACGCCATTCTCGATGACTTCAAACGGCTGCCCTCTCGCCTGATGCAGCGCCTTAAAATAGACAACAAGGAGAAACGACATGAAATTAGCTCCAATGTGCAGAGCGGCCACTCTGGTGGGGCTGTGGGGACTTTGGACTCTGCCAGCACAGGCGCAGATAAAGCTTAACCCTGAGCTCATTAAGTCTCTCGTCAAAGAGCACGCTCTCGGAGTTAAAGCTGTCACGCTTGCAAAAGAACGCACAGTTTTGCCCGAAACTGCAGCTTTGAGCCGCTACGACAACCAATTGAATGCCGGAGCCAATTATCTATTCAATGAAGCTGACAGCATTTCGTCGCCGAGCGAGGGTCGAAGCTCGGTGCTGAGTGTCAATGGCGGAGTTGCTCGCACACTCAGGCAGGGCACTCAACTGCAGTTGGGTGTCGATGCTTCGCACTCCGATTTCAATGCGCGGGGATCGCAAGCACCAGCTTCGTCGCCCTTTGGAGATAAAAATGGCTACACATTTGCTTGGGTGGCAGGGGTCTCACAGCCTTTGCTTCGCAATGCGTGGGGTGAAACAGATTGGCTCCGCGTTGAAAGAGCCCGCAAACTAAAGCTAACGACAGATCTGCAGATTGAGGAAACCGCTGAGAAGCTTATCGAGTTGGGGCTAGGTCTCTACTACCGCGCATTAGCAGCGCAAGCTGAGATTGCCGAAAGCCAAATGGTATACAAAAGACTCACAGAATTGTTGCGAACCACGCAGCGCAAGGTGCAGTTTAACCTTCAGATGCCGGGAGAAATTCCTACCCTCAAAGCCGAAACGCTCACTTGGTCGCGTCGCCTTGCGCAGGGTGAAGAAACACTTGAAGTGCTGAAAGTTCAACTACGTAACCTGCTGCGTCTCAAGCAGGATGAAAGCATTATTTTTGGCGAGTTAGCACTCCCCAAAACCTTGCAAATGGCTACATCTACACAGAAGGCGCGTGCACTCAGTCTTCAGGCGAATCGCGTTGCCATTGCGCAAGACGATCTCGAGATTGCACGTTCTGAAGCTAAGGCTGATCTCTCAGTCAATCTGCAGCTCAAGTCCACAGGCGTAGAAAAAGGCTTTGCCGACACCACGGTGGAGTGGCTCGATTTTTCACGCCCTACGTTGGTCATGGGTGTGAAATGGCAGGCACCAGCCTCTACGGATCGCTTTGATGCAGAACGCTACGACAAGGCTGTGGCACTCAAACAGGAAGAGCTAGAAAAGCAGCGTCTCGATGAACAGCTTCGAGCCGACCTCGACGTGGCACAGAGAAATGTTGAAACGTCGTTTCGATTGGCACAGGAAACTGAAGCCATTGTGAAGCTTTGGGAAAAGGGTGCCAAAGAGCAGGAGCAAGGTTATGCGCAGGGGCGAGTGTCGCTTGTTGAGGTGATACGCACGCTCAATGCTCTGAGCCAAGCAAAGCTTGAGAGGCTAAGATATGTTTCTCAGTATCATCTTAATCAAATCGCTCTCGCGCAGCTCAGCGATCAATTATACTAAGCCATCTGAGAAAGTTGTTAGTATTTCAGTGAAAATGGTTCGCAGATAAGGTGCAGACCTT
>JBEAPS010000343.1:0-6368 GCA_041164285.1 Pseudomonadota bacterium | reverse complement strand
TATACCAAAGTGAAAGACAGAACAAAATCGCTCTTGGTCATCTTTTGTTTGTTCTTATTCCAAGCAGAAGCCTATGCAAACGAACTTCCTGCTAGCATTGTCTCTGGGACTTCCCACATTCTTTGCGCTCTGAGCTAGTCCTCACCTGCGTGGCAATGTGACATACCCCCGCGCGTAGCAGAACTGAGCGGAACCTTGAACTACCGAATAACCGTAAGAGGGAACCTCTAAATCTCGAGAAAAAACCCAAAATTAGAACAAAAATAACTCTTTCATCGCTACTTGCTTTCTGCTACCACCCCTGGCTGTCATAGAACGGAGGGATATATGAAAGTTCGATTGAATCATGCCGCTGTTGTGTCTGTAGCAGTTCTCGCTACGGGTATCGTCCAAACTGAAGCCAAGGCATTTAGAAAGTTTCTGAATCAGTTTTCGGAACATTACGATGCCAATGGAATTGCAACTGACGCACTCACCGATGAAACATCGTGCGGCCTCTGCCATGTCCGCTCAGGTGGAGGCGGTCGTCGAACTCCGTATGGTGAAGATTTCCTCAATGTGTCTTTGGACGAAGGCAAAGGCTTTCCAGGAATCGAATTTTTGGACAGTGATTCAGACGGCTTTAACAATCTCGAAGAGATATTTATGCAGCTCCACCCAGGCAATGCAGAAAGCGTCCCTCAACAGCGGATCGAGCTCACCGTGAGTGTGCAAAACGCTCTCAGTGTGAGTCCGAATGGGAACTGTTCTGAGCTCAAGCTCAAAGCGTTCGGGTTTTCATTTGCTGACGGAAAGTCTGATTTCGTTCAAAACAACCTTACGGACACAATTGAGATTCCTCTCATTGGCACAAAGGGTGCAATTCTCGCCAAATGCGTGGGAGAGAAGGCTTCCGGAAGTCTTCTAGTAGATTGAACAACTAGGGCCTAGTAGGGAGTTGAACTTATCAATGAGCAGTTTTTCAAAATTAGCCAAGGCTTTGCTAATTTTTAGCATTTCTTTAGTGACTCATGCGACCGTCCTTGTGAGCGAATCTCAGACACTTGCTACTGTCCACGTGAGCGATCACTATACTTCGCAAGTCAGCCAAACAGCCGAACATGCCATAGCAATCGTTGACGAAGCTCTCACCGAATTCGACAACGACACGCTTCCGCATGAAGCAAAAGATTTGCGAAAACAGCTTGTCACAGTGCGTGATATGCTCGATGTATTTGCGCACAACTTTGCACAAAATTTCGTTCTTTGGGACGTCGTACGAGACGCGCTCGACAAGGGCTATACAGTTATTGGCAACTACAAAGACCTCTTTGATGCCAATCCGGACGCTGTGGAGGCTCTCCGCCAGCAGCGCACTCCAAACTATCCAGATGCAAAGAAGGTCAAAGAGCGAAGAAATAAAGTGCTCGCTTGGAAAGAACAATATTTCCGCAGCCAAGGCATTCGACACCAAATAAAATCACTTTTTTCTGAAATAAGCCCACTTCAAAGAGACGTCCGGAATGAAGTGAAGTTTTCTAGGTTTTTTTGGGGAGGGGTCGATAATCGACCCAGCGAGCTTTTGTCGCCCTCTGAAAATGCAAAACTTCTAGCACAAGCGCAGGGCTTAGTCGCACGCGAAGAACATTCTGAGTTTCTCCACCTTGAAGACCCTACCTCGCATTCAGGCGAGTTGCTGTTTCATGATCACCGAAAGCGACTCCGAACTATTGTTAAAATTTGCAATATCGCAAACAAACTCAAAAATGACACATGCAATACAGCTGCAATGAGATCACTTGCTGACCTCGTCACCAAGCTTGGAGACATAGAAGACCTGATCATCACTGGACGGCACTTCGAAGATGACAATAAAAACTCAAAAGCAAAAGATGCATATCAAAGTGCGATTAAGAAGTTCACCAAGTTGAAAATGCAGTTCGTAGATGGTGATATGCTAGAGCCTCTGGAGAATTTATGAAGTTTGTGCTTTTAAAGGCACACATTTCGCACCATGATAGCAACTTGGTTCAGCGGTAGTGTAAAAATCTCAATCATTTAGCTGAACTTAGCACAGTAATTTGTCAATCGACTCTTAAACACCTCAAACACTCCAGTACCTCAGGATCGGCAATTTAGCCGCATTACTGCGAATAAACACCGCTATTGCTCATGACAAAGGGGGCTGAACTGCTTCCCCACCACCTGTACACATGCGAATAGTCTCTTCTATACGTCTAAAAAATTCATGAGCCAAAAGACCTCAATGCGACCTGAGCTCCAAAGATAACTGTAGATGTTCAGAAAGGCCTATGAGTGAAATTCCAAAAATTTGATAAAATCTTGCTAGACGACCCTCGCCTTGTCGAGCGCGACGCCTGTGGAGTTGGACTAATTGCTCACATCAAGGGCGTAAAAAGTCATCGTGTCGTTTCCAATGCAATAGAAATGCTGTGCCGCATGGATCATAGAGGCGGAGTATCTTCCGACGATCGAACCAGTGACGGCGCTGGACTTTTGCTTCAAATTCCGCACCCACTTTTTCAAAAACTTGCAATGCAAAATGGTATCTCATTGCCTGAGCCTGGCAATTATGTAGTTGCGCAGTGCTTTCTACCGAATGAACCCGACGAAATTGCATTTTGGATCGGCAGAATAGCATCGAGCAGCGCTGAGTGTGGCTTAAAGCTGCTATTTAATAGAAATGTTCCTGTTCGTTTGGAGGTGACGGGACCGCTGGCCTCTGCAAAGATTCCCTCTTTTCAACAATTCGTGTTTGAGACAGTCCGAGCGAGCGAAGACACGTTGGAAAGAAAGTTTCAGACTTTTTTATTTAGAAAAAATCTTGAGCAGATTGCGCGAGAAAAATACGGAGCTCTGCAGAAAATTTTTCACATCGTCAGCATGTCCGACGAATCGATCTGCTACAAGGCCCTCGTCCGATCAAAAAATCTGTCGAGCTTCTATCCCGACTTAACTGATCCACTTTTTGAGTCTGCATTTGCACTTGCACACTTGCGCTTCAGCACAAACACCCAACCCTCATGGGCACTTGCGCAACCATTCCGCACAATTTGCCACAATGGCGAGATCAACACTTTGCGCGGTAACATAAATGCCATGCACGCACGCACTCCCCTTCTCAGTGGCGAGAGCTGGCACGCAAAACTTAAGGAGTTAGGTCCCGTTTGTGTTCCTGGACTGAGCGACTCGGCCATGCTTGACAACATGGTGGAATTTCTTCTGATGAGCGGCCGAAATGTTGCACACGTCATGTCGATGCTCGTGCCTGAACCGTGGCAGCACAAACATTCAATGAGCCAACCACTGCGTGATTTTTACGAATACCATTCGTATCTGACAGAGCCATGGGATGGTCCAGCACTCATTGGTTTCTGTTCAGGCGAACACGTGGGAGCAGTTCTCGATCGCAATGGGCTACGCCCGGGACGCTATTGCATCACCAACGATGATTTGGTGATTTTAGCTTCGGAGGCCGGTGTTTTGCCTCAACCATGGAACAACATAAAAGAGTCAGGTCGTCTCACTCCAGGCCGAATCTTTTTGATTGACATGCAACAAGGTCGCATTGTGCCAGACGACCAAATTAAGTCGGAACTTTCTCAGCAGCAATCCTATGGTGATTGGTTAGACACTCACCGCTTGCAACTTGCAAGTCTTGTTAAGTATTCTGAATTATCTGAGACTCTAGACCACGAAATACTGCTCGGTTCGACGTGTGAGCAAACCGACTCTCTCACTCTAACCGAGAAGCTTCAAGCTTTCGGATACACACGCGAAGAACTCAAAACTCTCATCGCACCGATGGCACTGACCGGAAAAGAAGCTGTTGGATCGATGGGGGCCGATGTACCGATTGCAGTTCTCTCCAAAAAACAACCACTTCTCTTTGATTACTTTAGACAAGGATTCGCTCAGGTCACAAATCCTCCTATCGACGTTATTCGCGAGATCAATGTCACTTCGCTTGCTTCTTATCTTGGGCCCGCTGCAGATCTGCTTAAAGAAGGCCTAAACAGTGCAAAGGTTATTCGTCTCAACCAACCACTTCTGAGCACTGTTGAAATGCAAAGCCTCAAATCGCTTCAAAGTAAGGATTTTAGGGTTGCCGAGGTCAGCACCTGTTATAGCCCATCGCTGCACAACATAAATGAAGCATTGAAGGAACTACACAAAGCGTGTCTTAATCAGCTTCAGGATGGTGCCGCAGTACTCATTCTTTCTGACAGGAGCATCTCTCGCTCCAAAATTGCTATCCCTTCTCTGTTGGCATTGTCCTCGGTCCATCATTTTCTGATGCGTATTGGACTCAGGGGCCAATGTAGCCTCATATCAGAAACGGGAGATGCTCGTGACTCCCACCATTGTGCTTTATTGATTGGGTACGGTGCATCCGCTGTTCATCCATTCGTTGCTCTTGAAATGATTGGTCAGAAAAACTTTTTGCCAGAACTCGCCCATCTTTCTGATCGCAAGCATTTGAGTGAAAATTTTCTATCTAGCTTGTGCGATGGGATTCTTAAAATCATGTCTAAAATGGGCATAACCGACATCAATTCTTACAGAGGTGCGCAAATATTTGAGGCTTTGGGAATCAATCAAACAACAATTGATAAACATTTTACATGGACACAAAGCCGCATAGGCGGTATCGGACTCGATGAACTGGAAGCCGACGTAAAAGCACGCCACAATCTTGCACTCAACGCAAATAGTACTTGGCTCCCTTTCGGTGGAAAAATGCAGTGGAATAGAGATGGGGAAAAACACCTGCATTCTCCCGACATGATTGCACAGCTTCAAAACTCGGTGCGGATCAATAGCCGCGCTGAATTCAGAAAATACTGCGACACTTTAGATTCAGAATCAAAGCAGGGGCAAAATCTGCGGGGTCTGCTCAAGTTTCGAACTTCTCTTCAACCCGTCAGTCTCGACTCCGTTGAACCAGCCTCGGCTATCGTGAAACGGTTCTGTACAGGAGCAATGAGCTTAGGCTCCATTAGCAAAGAGACTCATGAAAGCATAGCTCTTGCAATGAATAGAATTGGAGGAAAAAGCAATTCGGGCGAAGGGGGAGAAGACCCCGAGCGATTCAAGGCAGACCACAATGGAGAGAATAGGAGTAGCCAAACAAAACAAATTGCAAGCGGACGCTTTGGAGTGACACTCGAGTACCTTCAAAATGCTACGGAACTCCAAATCAAAATTGCCCAAGGCGCAAAGCCTGGCGAAGGCGGACAATTGCCGGGGCATAAGGTTGATCCCTACATTGCCCAATTGAGACACTCGATTCCCGGCGTTACTCTTATTTCACCACCTCCTCACCACGACATTTATTCTATTGAGGATCTGGCTCAAGTCATTCATGATTTGAAGAACGCAAACAATAATGCACGCATCAACGTCAAACTTGTTTCAAGCTCAGGAATCGGAACAATCGCCTGTGGTGTTGCCAAAGCTAAAGCTGAAGCAATTATGGTGAGCGGTGCCGAAGGTGGAACAGGAGCCAGCCCGATATCTTCGATCCTCAATGCAGGATTACCCTGGGAGTTGGGTTTATCTGAAGTGCACAATAGCTTGACTCAAACCGGTCTCAGAAGTCGCGTCGTGCTCCAAGTCGATGGGCAGTTGCGCACACCACGTGATCTTGCGATTGCTGTGCTTTTTGGTGCACAAGAATGGGGCATTGCAACAGGTGCACTCATTAGCCTTGGTTGTATCATGATGCGAAAATGTCATCTCAACAGCTGTCCCGTAGGCATTGCCACCCAGGATCCAGAGTTAAGGAAGAAATTTGAGGGACAGCCAGAACACCTCATCAATTACATTTTTTTGATGGCTGAAGAACTTCGCTTGATTATGGCAGAGCTTGGGTTCAAAACAATAAATGAAATGGTGGGACGCGCTGACTGCCTTGAAATAGACGAGACAAACGTTGACGAGAAATTTCGCTCTCTCGATTTAAATAATCTCCTGAGCAGCTCAGAATCCAAAATTAAAAGTGCGCCAATCGTCACTCAGCCACAGCGACATAAAATTGAAGAAGGCCTCGATGAACGGACGTTAATTCCTCTCGTTCTCAATCACCTTAATCAGGGTGATAGCCATGTGCTACAGGTTGAAATAAATAATACCGATCGCTCTGTAGGTACACGACTCTCCTCTGAACTTTATCGCTTGAACCAAAAAACTCGAATACAGCCTGAATCTATTAGCATTCACTTCTACGGAAGTGCCGGACAAAGTTTTATGGCATTTGCAACGCAACATCTTCGTATCAAACTGCAGGGTGAAGCCAATGACTACGTTTGCAAAGGGCTCTCTGGCGCACTCGTCAGCCTTGTTCCTCCTTCAGAGCTGAATATCAA
>JBEAPS010000342.1:0-2709 GCA_041164285.1 Pseudomonadota bacterium | reverse complement strand
CAGTCGAGTTTTTTAAACAGTCTAACTTCGTCGCGGGCTCCTCGGCGACAATATCTTCTTGCCAAACACAGTGGTGATTTTTCCTTTGTGCTGACACTCAGCACTCGGCGCATTCTCTCTTTGGCATAGGCCTTGCTCCATGCAGTCCGATGAGGGATTGGAGGGTGCAATGCCAAAACAGATAGAGAGTGATTACTTTTATTGTCGCAATATCAGTGTACTAGGAACCCTGGCGGCTGCCATGCTGATGGCAAGTGGGTGTACAATCTCGTGGTCGGCTCCAAAGAGCGGCCCTCCCGAACAGAATGAATCTGAGCTGGAAACTCTCTATGTTGCAGATAAAGATAAAGTGAGCGTGCAACTCACCTCTGCCGACTCTGCCCGCCTCAAGAGTGTGTTAGTGGAAAAACTCTTGAGCGGAACTATGAAGGCGAATGATTTCGGCGCAGTAACGCTACTCGAGAGTCAGGATAAAGATCTCCGTATTGAGTGTGGAACCGACGCTACACCTGTCACTCAGTCGAATTGTTTTGTGATGTTCAATGTCAAACCTTTAGACGCACGTAATTCGACCCAATACGACGAGGTATCGAATGAATATATGTTTCAAATGCTCAACCCAGATGCAGCTCGAGAGATTTATGCGAGTCTGAAAGTCAAGGAATGGGATCTTCAGGGGTCAACCTACAAACGCTTTTCCAGTTCTGACAATCGAATGATCTTTGAATGTATTCTCGATGCAGAGAGAAGCAGGTGTTCTGTATTTTTAAGTGAAGATGGTGCTGTCGATGAATCAGATTGAGACTCTTTAATTTGTTTTATTCTGATTGGAGAATCTATGAAAAAGTTCATTTACTGTGTTTCACTTTTGTCCGCTTTCTCTGTTGTTGCATGTCAGAAAAGCCAGTCTGAGCTCGATTCCAAAAGGAGTGAAGATGTTGAACGATTGAGTCCGAGTGAGGAACGACTCATTAAGCAGGTGGAAGGGCTGAGAGAGGTTGGTGGCAAACTTCTGTGCACAGGTCTCGATTTCTCCTCACTCAAGTTCTATCGGACTCTCGCTGAGTTTGAGAAGGGGGACCTGAAGTCACTTGTCATTAAGGGCTACTTCAATGAGAAAGATCCCAAACAAGTTCCTAATGAGCTTTCAGCAGATTTTGAAAACTATAAGATTTTTGAATTTGATTTGCTCAAATCTGCGCTGAATCGTGAAGTTGATCTCAAGGGCAAAAAATTTGGAGTTGAGATATTTACAGCACTGAATAATCAAGCGCGAAAAATTTATGATTTAAGATTCTCACCTCAAGATGACAAATATGAACCCAATATGACGATGCTGAAAGGTACTCTTGACTTCAAAAACATAGAGTCAGCGATCGACATCGATGAACTTTCGGTTGGGTGTGTTGTGATAGCTCAGTAATCTTGCGAGTGTTTGAACTAGAAACTTTGAGTCTTTACTCGTGAATGTGCAGCAGCTTCGCCTCAAAGGTCGCTGCTGCTTTTTTTATTTGCAAAATAATTTACCGTTAATTCGTGTGCTTTTCATTTAGTGAATTGATTTTATGGTTTTTTTTGACGCTCTTAAGTTTGCTTTTATTTGATCCGAATAGAGAAGATAGCTGAGGCTAGTAGTCGACTTGAGGATTGTAAAAGATGAACTCTGAGCGCAGGTCGCCATTGAAAGATGTATTTTCTCACATTAAGCCGAGCCAGTACCTCGATACTGCTCACTTTGTGGAAGATGTGTATCAATGGATCAAAGCGAGGCGAAAAAACTATTCTTACCTTGAATTCGCCGATGAGCTTGGGTTTTCAAAGACCAATGTTTTGCATCTCATTGCCAAAGGAAAACGACGGCTCAGTCCAAAAGCGGCCGATAAAATTATTTCGGTCCTTCATATCAAGGGCCCCGAGCGTATGTATTTTGAGACGCTTGTGCGCTACCAAAACGCCCGACTCTCTTCGGAGCGTGACGCGCTTTTCGAGCGACTCACAGAGCTCAAGGCTCGATGCGTAGCTTCGCCGCTGGAGCAAAGTCAGCTGGAGTATTTCAGTGAGTGGTTCCACCCCGTCATCAGGGAAATGGTGGCACTCAAGGGCTTCAAGCCTGATCCTCAATGGATAGTGGGACATATTGAGCCAAGAGTATTGCCAGAGCAGGCGCGAAAAAGTCTTGCATTGCTGCAGGAGCTTGGGCTTGTAAAACTCAATGAGGAATCGGGGACGCTGGAGTTGACCGAGAAGAATGTAACAACGGGTGATGAAGTCGCCAACCACGCTGTCGTTCGCTATCACCAACGAAACATCGAGATCGGACGTGAGTCTGTGATGAACTTTGACCACACGGAACGGAACGTGAGTTCCGTGACTGTTGCTGTTTCTCCGGAAGTTTTTGAGAAGGTTGCTGATGAGATTGCTTCCTTTCGAAAACGAATGCTTCAGCTTGCGGAGGAGTGCGCAGATCCGGATCGTGTCTACCAGCTCAATATTCAGTTTTTTCCTTATACCAAGTCATTCAAAGAATAAAAAAGTAGAGGCTGAAAATGTTCAATCTAAAATCACTCATGCCGTTGGTTTTTTTCAGTTCTCTCCTGCATTTTTTAATGAGCTGCGGGACTGAGGCGGGAAATCCAATTATAAAGCGTCCTACGACACCAAGGGTTGTGGCACAGGACTCAGTCGACGCAGACCTGTTCGACTTGTCCG
>JBEAPS010000341.1:0-5215 GCA_041164285.1 Pseudomonadota bacterium | reverse complement strand
TTTCCAAAAATTGAATTCACCGGTGAGCAGAATTATTCTTTTCTTGGCGAGACGCTTCATTTGCCTCTGGGGATTCCAGCTGGTCCTCTGCTTTCATCAGATTATGTAAACGTTTCACTCGATGCAGGTTTCTGCATGCCCGTTTACAAAACAGTGCGATCATCTGAATGGAAGAGTCATCCGTGGCCCAATGTACTTGACGTCGTTGGCTTCACGGCTGAGTCGGGGAGTGCGCGATCAGTAGCAACTGTCATTCCCCTTCAAAAACGATCGATTCAAGAAGCCCTAACGGATGGGGGTGTCAGCATTACAAATGCATTCGGTGTACCGAGTCGTACTCCCGAGGCATGGAGCAAGGATTTTTTGAATCTCCCAACAAACGCCTTCAGCAATGGACAACAGACGGTACTGAGTTTTCAGGGGTCAAGGCGCGAAGGAGAGTCGTGGCAAAGTTTCCTTGATGATACCGAACATTGTGCTCGATTGGCTGCGTCTGCAGTTGTGAAGGCCGGAGGGCGGTTTTTAGAAATGAACGTGAGTTGCCCCAATGAAGCAGGCGCACCTATTTATACTGACTTCTCGGCGCTCGAAGAAACTCTCAAGGCGGCATCGGTGGGTTTGGGTGACTCAAAGGGAATCAAGCTCGTTGTGAAGCTTGGTCTGCTTGAAGCTGAAAGAGTGCTTGATGTTGTTGAGCTTGTCGCAAAGTATGCTCATGGAATTTCTGCGATCAACACACTCAGTGCCCAGATTTCAACACCTCAGGGCAAGACTGCGCTCGGCTCCGGAGCTGCGTTTGGAGGAATCTGTGGCAACGTGATTCGTCCCGCTGCTTTGGCAATGGTGAACAGTTTAGACCGAGCTCGGCGGAGTCTTGGTTTACGCTCATCTGAATTTGGACTTATCGGAGTAGGTGGATGTTCAAATGCTGAACATCTGCTGGCGTTTCTGGAAGCCGGTGCCGATGTCGTGCACTCGGCGACAGGAGCGATGTGGAATTTGAGCTTGGCATCGGAATGTGCCACAAAGCTTGGTGTGGCCTATCGAATCAGGAGCTAAAATTGAATGGTCAGTGAAATTTCAAAGCAGCTGCAGTCGATTGTGGATTATTTTTTTGTCGAGAATGTCATCAAGGTTGATCAAAGTCATCCATTTGTGCTTGCAAGTGGAATAAAAGCTCCAGTGTATCTCGATCACCGCCGCGCATTCACAAATCCCACACTCCGTAAACTGCTCGTTCAAGCTTGGGCCGAAAAAATTGAATTTAAGCTCAAAGAACTGAAGCTCCGTCCTCAGAATATCGTGTGTGCCGGAACTGCAACAGCTGGTATTGCACCTGCTCTCGCTCTCGCTGACTACTGGAACGTACCGTTTGTCTATGTCCGTCAGAAGCCCAAAGATCACGGAACCCAGCAGTTGATCGAAGGCGCTTTCGATCCCACTGCATTGCATCTGGTCGTCGACGACATGCTCACGACCGGAAACAGCCTTCTCGGCGCTGTCAATGGTCTAAAAAAAGTGAATGCTCACATTGCATGTGCTACAACAGTGACGAGTCACTGTTTGTCGCTGGCAGAAGCCCAGCTGAGCGAACATGAACTGCCCTTTGTGAATTTGTTCAATACGCATGACATCCTAGGAATTGCTCAAGGGTTGGGGTTGATCTCACAAGCAGACTTGCGCACAGTGACACTCTGGTTGGAAAATCTTGATTTGGAGAGCATGTCCGCTCGTTGAGGAATTAGAATCATGTACGTCATGGGTTTTGATGTCGGTGGCACGAAGATTGAAGCGAGTTTGTTTCGATTGAGCGCTCAACCTGTGAAGAAAAGCGGCTTTGGTATGTTCGAATGTTCGCATCCGGTGCAAGGAACTCTCTATGGAGAGACTCTCGCTCAACTGAGAGAGCCTACGGAGCGGCACAAAGGCTACGAGGCTATTGCAGACAAAATGGCAAGACTCGTAGTTGAAACTTGTTCTTCGGTGTCGATTGCGCCGACCGAGTTGAATGGTATTGGCTTTGGCCTTCCCGGCTCTATCGACCCACGCTCAAATAAAATGCTTAACGGCAATACTATGGTGCTCATTGGTCAGGATCTTGTTGGCGATATCCGTCGACAGTTGAAGCTCCCCGAGCAAGTGATCATGCGTGCTGAAAACGATGCCAATTGCTTTGCCTTGGCTGAGGCGCTCTGCGGCGCAGGATTGCGGTTTGCAAAGACAAAGGGAATTCCAGTCAGCGAACAAACCGGGGTCGGAATCATTTTAGGGACGGGATGCGGCGGTGGAATCGTTATTGGTGGGAAGACCCTTCAAGGCGCACGGGGTGGAGGAGGCGAACTCGGACACACAGTTTTGCATCGTGGCGGTCACCAGTGTTATTGCGGCCAGTCTGGATGTGCGGAGCAATACCTGTCTGGTCCGGCGCTCGAATCACTCATGGCGACTCGGCATTACAGTCAGTTGGGGAACACTCTCCTGAGTGCGAAAGAAATTTTTGTGAAAGCCGAGGCCTCAGATCCGGCAGCTCTTGCAGTATTGAGACGATACAAGTCAGATTTAGGACAGTTTCTGGGCGGACTCACCTCGGTCTTTGATCCGCACTATTTTGTTCTCGGTGGTGGGATCAGTTTACAACCTTCAATCTATCCAGAGCTTTCTGAAATTATCGCACAACACACGTTTCTGCCTGACAGCAAAACTCCTGTCTTTCAGCATCAACTCGGTGATTCTGCTGGTGGCTTGGGAGCTGCACTTCTTGCACTCTGATTTTTGACTCGCGGCATCTCCTGCGCGGAATGAGACTTCGCCTTCTGTCACAATGAAAGCGAAGGGGTTCGTGCATGGGAGTGCGAGTCAATACAGGATCGGGAATTGATCCCGGTTTGGTCAATAAGTTGATCGAACTGGAACGTCAGCCGATCAAACAACTTGAAACTCGAAAAAAGGTTGTCGAAGACGACCGTAAGTCTTTTCGTGAATTCACTCAGCTTGTCTCCACTCTCGGACAATCGCTCAATTCATTGAGAAATCCATCCGACTTTCGAAAGCTAAAAGCAGAAAGTAGTAACCCCGATCTCCTTGACGGAACTGTTGACAACAGTGCAGTGCCGGGCAGTTATGAACTTGAGGTGCGGCATCTTGCCAAGACACAAAAACTTCTCGCTGAAGGATTTCCCGACAAAGACAGCACACCAGTTGGTTTTGGTTACATGACGATAGAGCTCGATGACGGAAACACTTTCGATGTTGATATCGATCCGGATGCTTCGACCTTGCAAGACGTCGCGCGCAGCATCAATGAGGCCAATGCTGGTTGTAAAGCTGTCATTATCAATACGAAAGAAAATCTTGAAGATCCTGATGCAGACAGCTTCAGGCTGCTCGTTATTTCTGAAAAATCAGGCAAGGCTGGAAAGGTGTATATTGACCCTGATACAACGTATCTCGAATTTAAAGAGCAAATGACAGGGCGTAATCTCGAAATGCTTTTTGAAGATGTCATGGTTTACGACGAAGACAATACTGTTGAAGGTTTGATTCCCGGACTAGTGATCAATGTGAAACGTTCTGAGCCCGGCACTAAAGTCACTCTAAAAATTGACTTTGATGTCGACCAGACCCTTGAGTCAATTACAGGCTTTGTGGACGCTTATAACAAAGTTTCTGAGTTCATCGACAAACAGTTTCAGATTGATCCTCAGACTAACCGTGCAGGTGCACTTTCGAAGGATTCCACACTGAAACAATTGCAGCGCAACTTGCAGAGCTCATTGCAATACCAAGGCAATGGTAAATTCAGGAACTTGGCTCAACTAGGAATCACAAGTGACCCGAAATCTGGCGCACTGAAAATTGACGCCGCTAAAGTGAAGCAAGCGCTTGCCGAAGACTACGAAAGTGTTGCTGAGCTCTTTGTTCAAACGGAGAAGGGCGCAGGCTTTGGTACTCGGATGAGCGACACAGTCCGGAATGCACAAAACCAGCAGACCGGCGTGTTGGGTTCGAAGGAGCGTGAGTACAAACGCACCTTGGAAACATTCGATGACGATATTGTTCGGAAAGAGCGCGCAGCGTCGCAGCGAGCCGAAGGTATCAAGCGAAAGTTTGCGGCACTCGAGGGTTTGATCAACGGCATGAACTCGCAAGGACAGGCACTTGCTGCGCGTCTGGGAGTTCAGTCGGGACCAATGCCAGGGTTGAGCTGAGGCACGGGCGGTAGTTGACTGGCAAGTTTTTGGAGAAAGATTGCGTATGCAAAATAATCCCTACAAGGCCTATCAAAAGACTCAGGTCATGACGGCAAAACCTGAGAAGATTTTGTTGATGCTTTATGAGGGAGCCATCAAGTTTACTAAGTTGGCTGCAGTTCGTATGCGCGAAAAGAATATTGCCGAAAAAGGCAAATATATCAGCAAGACTCTTTCAATTGTATCTGAACTGATGAACACACTTGACCACGAGAAGGGTGGTCAAATTGCTGCAGATCTTGAAAATTTGTACATGTTTATTATGGACAAGCTCATCGAAGCAAACATGTCCAATCGAGTCGAAGAGCTCGAAGTTGCAGAGCGTCTTCTCACAACGCTGTACACGGCGTGGCGTGATGTTGTGAATAATCCTCGTCCTGACGGCGTGCCAAGTCCAACTCTTCAGCCTGAGCTGTCCGCACTTTATAATCAGGCTCAGGTCGGAGATAAGCCTCAGAGATAAGATAGCTCTGGCATATGGCTGCGGCGCTACTTTTAAATATTTAGTATTCACGAATCCGACAGCTTGAACCGATACGTTAGGGGGTCAACGTATTGGGGGTTTTTAATGGAATTTAAGATATTGAAAAAGCTCATATTACCTAAAAAGGGTAGGCCGGAGGGGTATGGTGCTGGACTTACGGCAGCTGTTTTCACTTCACTTTTCTTTTTGCTCTCTTGCTCGAATGCGCTTCGACTCACTTCATCCCAGACAAGCTCAAACGTAGCAGTCAAGAAGCGAGATGGAAAGGTTCTCTTCGATTCCATGGAGTTTGGAGATTTTAAACTCAGTGGAAAAGTGATTGGTAGCGGATTTTCAAGTAAAAACAAGTCACTTATCATATTAGACAATGGCTCGAGCGTGGGCATTGATCTCAATGCACCTGAGCCCACTCCGCAGGTCTACCAACCCTCGCCCCTTCCCGAGGACGCAGCAGCAAAAATTTATCCAGTAGGAGAAAGGG
>JBEAPS010000340.1:0-3376 GCA_041164285.1 Pseudomonadota bacterium | reverse complement strand
AAACAAGTCGTACGATTTTTTGTCAACATGATATCCACATGGAGTTTGTGTCAGTCGGCGTCTGCTTTGAGCAAACAGCCCGAAGACGAATTGCGTTCAACGGAATCTGAAATCCGAATCACACTCTCACAATCGGCATTCGAAAAACTCCAACACGCGCTTGAGCTTGGCACGCCCGAGTCAACCCGCGTTGACATGTACTTTGATATTCCTGCTGACGGTGTTTTTTTGCTGAACCGAGACCTTCCAGCTGCAAAGCAGAGGATTAGGTACAAAGACGGTGAACTGAACCTCCAAAAGTCTTGGGTGCTCGGAGCTGTAGCATACAGCGATCAGGGGTTCAGGTATTTGCTATCTGAAAAGCAGTCTGTGAAGCAAGAGCTCAGTGCGAAGTCGCATATCCATAAAAAAATGAACCATACCTTCGACCTCCTTGAGGCCGTTCTTGAGCACGGCTCCATGGGAGCGGATCAAAAAAGATATCTTGAAAAGCTTTGGAAACCGATGCCATGGCCAAAACTCAAGCCGTTTGACGACATCATCGGCCGCCCCCCAGCACCGTTCGTTCCAGCAGCCGTCGTAAAAAAGGAGCGATGGAAATACACTCTCGAGACCAGCAGTCACGAGAAATTCAAAATCCAACTTGGAAAAGACAGCAACGCACTGGGACCAACTCAAAAAATTTACTACGAACTTGAATGCGAGCTCAAAGACACAGAGTCACTGCAAGTCACGGATAGACTCAAAGCCATTTCCGATCTCTTGATTGAAAACGACATTCTCGTGAATGAAACATCTGAAATTTCCGACCACGACTTTTTATCCGACCTCGCCGCTATTTATCCCTAGTCTCTGCTGTAAAAACAAATCACCCGTTTGCGCGTCACACATTTGAATGTGAAATGAATGTGACGCACCTTGCCTTGACCGAAAGTTTCCTAATAAAGAAAAGTCGTCCCGATGACGGGCACTTTTTGGAGGTAGGAAATGAAGATTTACGGTCTTTTGGCAACATGTTTACTAAGCTCTGGTGCTTTTGCTGCACCCTTCACATTTCAAGGTTCGGACACTCTTGCTGGTATCATGACTGATGCGATTCAAGCATCTGGTTTGCAAGATGAAATTCAATATGTTGGCGGCGGCTCGAGCAAAGGTGAGAAAGCACTCATTAGCGGTCAACAAGGCATTGCCCCCATGTCACGCGCCGCAAAAAGCGATGCCATTGCCAAGGCTGCTGCTGCTGGAATTGAAGTGATTGCTCATCCCGTGGGACTCGATGGCTTGGGCGTTTTCGTCAACAAAGCAAACACACTTGGCAAATTGAGCCTGCCACAAGTGAAGTCTATCTTCACATGCGAAGTTACCGATTGGTCAGTATTCCCAAGCTCAGGCTTGACTGGGCCTATTCAGGCATTCCGTCGTGATGACGTCTCCGGAACAACCGACACGTTCAAATCCATCGTTGGCGTCAAAGAGTTCGGAAGCTGCGTGACAGTCATGGCAGAAACTGCTGACATCGCAGCCGAGACTGCCAGCAACCCTCTGGCAATCGGATACTCAGGTCTCTCCGCGACACGCGAAAACAACCGTCCACTGACACTGTCAAAAGATGACCGCTCAGGCGCTTATCTGCCAACAGTGCACAACGTCAGAAAGGCGCTCTATCCTCTGGCTCGCACTCTCTATGTTTACGAAGCTAAGGGAAGCTACACACTCAACACAGCAGAGGCTCAGCTTTTGACAAACCTGCTCGACCGGTCGTTCCTGGATCCCATCGTGCAACAAAATGACTTCATCACTTTGGACTAATCCACTATGAAAAGACCTTTGCGCCTTCTCGCAAGCTGCATCGCTCTTTCTGTGCTTATCGGTTGTGACGGCCCAGCGCCGTCACCAACCGATGAGGTTGTTGTGTTGCAGCCACAGCCGACACCTGTTCCCGAGCTCACCTCACCCATCCAGCCCGGGATTCCTGCAGCTGAAACTGGTTGTGGTGAACCAAAAACAGCAACGCTGCTTCCACCCATTGTCGAAAACGAAAATCCCGTGAGTGCTTCCTCGTCTTTCGACGAACTGCGCAATGAGATCAACTCAGCCTGTGCATCGTGCCACTTGGCCCCCGGCGCCAAGACGGGTGGATTTTGGTACGTAGATTCTCACACGGAATCTGAGGTGCGATACAATGGTGTTAAACAGCGCGTCGCCGGATTGAGCGAAACTGCCGAAAGTGTTGCAAAGGTCCTTTCAAACAACCGGATGCCACCGGAAAACATTCGAAAAGCAGCTCCCGAAAAATATGCCCGCCTGCAATCCGTTGTTGAGGACTGGATCCGCGCAGGCCGACCACAGGGGCGTTTCAACACGAGACAAACAACCGACGCTTCCGATCGTCCCAGCAATGCGCAGCAAACAGATTTAGGCACGTGCATTCCAGACTCATCCCAGATCGGCACACATCCAGAGATGGACGAAACATTCCGCAACATGGCTCACTTGCCAGAGAAACTTTCACAAACTGACCTTTTCACTCTTGATAGTCTGGAACTCGCTGCAAAAGGAACTGTCTCATACAACGTCGAATACCCGTTGTGGGCCGACAATGCAGAAAAGGGCAGATACGTTCACTTTCCCGCTGTCTGGAGCGAAGCTGAAAATCGCTGGAAAACTGCAGGAGCACTTTATGCGGCCGACACCAAGTCATTTGAGATACCACCGAACACCCGCTTCTATAAAACATTTTATAAAGCCGTTGTGACGGCCAAGGGTGAGCAGGTCTTCAGAAAAATCGAAACGCGAATCATTGTTGTCCGAAAAAAACCACAGGAGCATTTGTTAGGAACGTATAAGTGGAACAGCAATGAAACCGAAGCAACTCTGGTAACTCTCCCCTACAGGGATGGCACTCCATGGAAAGACGACATCTTTCAGGTCACAATCGACGAAAACACGGAAAAAACGCGCAAATACGCCATCCCAGGACGGCAGCGCTGTGTTGAGTGTCATCAGGGCAGCAGCGATTTCGTGCTGGGATTCACCCCGCTGCAGCTCAACCGCAGAGCTTTGGGTGACGCTGGTCGCGACCGAGCCGTTGGAGCCGATGAGTCAAGCCAAATTCTGAGGTTTATAGACGCCGGACTCCTCAAGAACATCGACGATGTGCAGGCACTACCGAAACTGGAGATTTCAGGCGCAAATACACCAACAAATGTGCACGAAGTCCGCCTACAGGGGTATTTTGTTGGCAACTGCGCACACTGTCACAACCCTGAAGGGTTCGCAATGAAGGAGAACAAAGTCACCTTGGATCTCCGTGAGGGCAAGATCTTTGGATTCGACACAAGGCGAATCACACGAGACTCTGTGCGCAGCAGTCCCA
>JBEAPS010000339.1:0-2787 GCA_041164285.1 Pseudomonadota bacterium | reverse complement strand
TCGACCGCCTCACTCTTTGTGATTGAGCGTTGCAGGTCGAGAATTCCAGAAAATAAAGCTTCAAGCCGCTGCCGCATGCTCTTTCCGTACTTTATGCTCGATGTCGTTTGCGCACCGATTAAAAACGCTATCAGAGCTGTCTGGCTGGGCAAAAAGAGTAAATCCTCCCATTTAAGGATTTGCGTAGAGGGTCTTACTATTTCCTTCAAGTTGGAAGTTCCAAAGATCAGGAGTGGTATAGTCGCTGAGAGGACCTTCGCAAAATATATCCTAGTACCAAATTCATCATGGGAATTGTCAAGCAGCGTGTTTGTGCCGAGCCTGTCTGCCTCTCTCTCGGCCGATTTAGAATAGACACCAAGCGCAATGGCAAGAAATCCAATGCCACTTCCAATTAGGTCTCGCCACTTGTGTGACTCAATTAAAAACTCGGCTGGACTTTTATTTGAGGCGGTATACATCATTGCAGTTGAAAACGATACGAGCATAGAAACGAAAACTGCGACATTGAGGCTTGGTAATTTTCCAGAGGCTACGCAGTATGTGTAGCGAATCATCATGACCAGAATTATACCTTCAAGCAGGATGGCTAACGTATTGAAGGTAGTAAAAATATTTGGATGATTGGCAATGGCTTGCTGGCAAATAATGATACACACGGAATAAATTGCCAGCACAATTGCATAGTCAGCCAACGCTGTAAGGAGTTTTTCATTTCGAAAAACAAAGCGAAATGCAATGACAAAGATAGGTACAAGTAGTGATACGAGGTTCCAAACCACAGTGGCAGCGAGGGTGAGTTGATCAAGTGAGAGGAGTTCATGCATGTGCTGATTCTCAGCGAGCAGGAGCGGCCATCGCGATGGACCAAATTCTGTATTTTTCCCAACTGCAATGAAATATTCCATTTTGTTTCTGGCAGGTAGATCTTCCATGCGTTCAAATCGGGTTTGAGTGAAGCATGAAAGTTTTTCGGGCGATGTGCTCGGATCAAAGTCCTCTCCACGGCTCTTCTTGGCTTCACATTCAAGAGAACCGAGCGAAACAATATGTGACTGAGTTGGCCATTCCGGATTACCGGCCACGGTTCTCTCAGAAAGCCATTCTTTTTCGTATTCGCTGAGCTGATGTGTGAAATAAAGAAGATTTGGCTTTGGATTCGCAGCATTGATTTTGTCTTTGATTTGTTCATTCAGCGGTAATTGAACATTGAAGCTTTGAACACGACTGTTTTCCGGTGACAAATTCAGCTTTTCACAGGCATCTAGATCTGAATAGAAAGTAGGACACTTGAACGCAGTCATTTGCCAATGTTGCAGCGGCAATGCCTTTTTATTTTGAATAAGGGTGTTGAGACGAACTGAGGGATCAAAATAGCGTGCGACGATTCCGAACGTCACTCCAAGAACAACGATACCCAAAAGCCATAAAAGTCCGACAGCGCCGCGACGCTTTGGTGCAGGCTCAGCAAGAATAGGCTCCAAATCAGGGTGGAGTGTATGTGGTTGTCCCCCGACATCCATGTCTTTGACCAACTCATTGAAAGGATCGACGTGACACCGCGTCACAACTGCTTTATCGGCAATTGGAGCCGTTGCCGGACTGCACATCCTGCCCACTTGTGCTTGGCACGACCGAAATGCCTCCAGAGACAGGCACGTCTTGCACCGTGCTCAGCATAAACATGGGAAAAAGCCCGAATACGGAAATAGTCGTGCCGCTGTCGCCAGAGGTCAGAAAATAACGACCTGAATTTTTTTCGAACGAAGGGATATATTCAATGCTTACCCCGTACTTGGCCTTTTCGTTGGGTGGCAGCCAGTGTGGGATCGCTGTTATGAAGTTCATGTGGCCATACATGCGTGGTAAGGCATCGGCCACCGCCTTCGTTGACATTTTGTCAGATATTAAGTTTGAGAGATAGACGCCATATTCGGGCGAATACTCGTCTAGTTCACTTAGGATAGATTCAAGTTCAGTACCTAGCTGATAGTCTGATTTTCTAGCTTTCACAAGTTCTAGGTACCCATTATGTGCAGGTGTCGCTTTGCAGAATAGATCCTTAGTCTGACTTTTTTTCAATAGGTATTGGACGTCACTTGGATCAACGTTCTCAGGCTTAGCCGATGCAATACAATATCCCACCTGCAAGTGTCCCGACGCGATCAGTCTGGCTGCATTTTCTTGCGCGAAGGCTGACTCTGCTTTTTCGTGACCAAGGATAACACTGGTCAATGGAATGCTGACTGCTCGCCCTGTTTCAAGCAATTCTTGGCTCGTAGGACTCATTTTGCCTCCCGATGGGATGGTTCCAGATACAACCATCGAAAGATCGGAAAATTGCATCATTTGCAGTAGTCCGGGAATCTCCCTAAATCCATTGTAGAGAATCTGAGTGCCCGCTCCAATACACCTTGTATTCAGGTAGCGAACTTCAAAGTTGGAATAAGCTTTTTCGATTGAAGGTTCTGAAAGTTCGCGTTTAATGATTGCAAGTGATTCGTCGCTGAAGTTTGCAAAGCTCGAGCCACCTAATTTGAATTCGGCTTCCCCTGATGCAATTGGGCTGTTTTTGTTTCTGAGGCGGCACATGGGAATAGTGTCGTCATCGACATTCTCAACAACTAAAATTCGCTCGCCAATCAATCTGTCTTGATTGAGCCGGTTCAACTGTTCTTTTATCGTACTCGCAATCCTAGAGCTAGATTCGACCTCGGTCACCCCCTTGAGTGATGCAAGAGGCAAAAGCAAAATTTCGTCACTTGCTGCCCTGTAATTTTCCAGCGA
>JBEAPS010000338.1:0-4334 GCA_041164285.1 Pseudomonadota bacterium | reverse complement strand
CTTTCTGTCACCCTTGGGGATTGCTTTTGTAGGGGTTTTTCGCTTTTGAACTGGTTTTGAGTGGCGGTCATTCTTAGGCTTTTGAGTTTTTTTCTTCTGATCAGATTTTTCAGACTTTTTGTGCGCAGCCGAGGGAGCCGGCTTGGAATGCTCACGTCGTTTTGTTCCCATCGGTGCACTTGTCGTCGCACTCGTAGTCGCCCTCTGACCATTCTCACGCCCTAATCTTGGAACTGGCCGATCGTCAGCTCTACGAGTCGGCTCTGTGTTCGATTTACCCTCACCACTCCGCATCCGCGGCTGAGGAAGATCGAGCTTCTTCGATGGCGAGCTTTCGCTCAACATCGCTCGCGAACTCTGAGTGCTCACAATTCTCTGTTTTCGACGAGCAGAGGCCTCCGCAGAACGACGCACAGTTTCCTGCGCATACTCTTCATCATTGAGTTTAAGCTTGCGCTTCATCTTTCGTTTAGAGGAGGTTTCCGCATCGAGAAAAGAGGGCCTTTTTACACTCTCATTACTCATTGCTTTCAACATATCCTGCTTTATTTGTTCGAGCTGTTTCTGACCAGATGCATCAACGGCTGTAACTGCACCCGACTTTAATGTGGCGGGAAGAAGAATTTCACCCATTCCAACACGAACCAGTCGAACCACTTTCAGCCCTATAGCCTCGGCCATCCGTCGAATGAGCCTATTGCGTCCCTCGGTCACCACAAGTTCAAGCCACTGGCCGCGTGACGCGCCCATCTTCTCTTTACTACCCAGTCGAACGCTTACCGCCTTCGCAAGACCATCATCGAGCATAACTCCAGCTCTCAGCTTTTCAACGTCTTCAATAGTCACGCCATCAGATACCAACACAGCATAGGTTTTTTCTACCGAAAATCGCGGATGAGTCAGTGCATAGGCAAGGTCGCCATCGTTCGTGAGAAGCAACAAGCCTTCACTTCTATAATCGAGTCGCCCCACAGCCTGGACGTTTGACGGCAACGACTTGAGGGCTGCAAGATCAAAAATTGTCCGCCTCATTTTTGAATCGAATCGAGTTGTGAGGCACATATCAGGCTTATTGAGAATATAGACGACTTTAGGAATCGACTTAGAACCCACCAACCGCCCCTGAACATGAACTTTGTCAGAACGTGAGATACGAGCTCCAAGCTGAGACACAACCTTGCCATTGACCTTCACCGAACCGGCAGAAATCAATTCATCAGCTTTTCGGCGCGACGCAACCCCACATTCCTGCAGGAATACGTTAAGACGAATTTGCTCCGTTGATTCGCTTTGCTGACTTTTATCTCGTGATTTCATTCTGCCCCCTCGGACTGACCGTTCGTTCTTTTATAATAAACTAAGAGCCCTGCCGAACACACGGATCAACAGGGCATCTAAATGGCGCTCACTTGATTGGAAACTGACACTCAGCCCATAAACAGGCAAGTCATTGGATCCTCAAAGTAGCTTTTGAGTGTTTTCAGGAATTCAGCACCCTGAGCTACGTCGATAACACGATGGTCGCAACTCAAAGTGATCTTCATCTTCTGCTCGACCGAAATATCTCCATTTTCGTCGACAGTAGGGACAGCCACTGTTGAACCAACAGCAAGAATTGCTGCCTGTGGAGGATTGATGATGGCCGTGAACTCTTCAATGCCACTCATTCCCAAATTGGAAATCGTAAACGTACCCCCAGCGTAGTCATCAGGCTGTAGCTTACCCTCACGTGCAAGCTTGATGAGTTCCCTACCGCGTTGCGCGATTTGAACCAGACTGAGTTTATCAGCATGACGAACGACTGGAGTAATAAGTCCCGCGGGCAACGCAACAGCAACACCCATGTGAACAGAGTTGTACTGAGCGATGAAATCACCCTGCCATGACGCGTTGATATTGGGATGCTTGCGCAATGCTCGAGACACCAGAAAAACAATAATGTCGTTGACTGAAAAGCGCTCGGCTTCGCTCAATTTGGAAATCGTTGCCTTTCGCCAAGCCAACAGTGGCCCCATATTGAGACTGACAGTCAGATAGAAATGAGGTGCCGTGCTGACACTTTCCACAAGGCGACGGGCAATCGTTTTACGCATCATGCTGAGCGGAACTTTTTCCATTTCAGACGCAGGTGCAGTCACAAAAGCCGCCGGAGCTGACAATCCTGCTCCCGCTGAAACTGACTCAAGGTCGCGAACCACAATACGCCCATGCGGACCACTCCCTTGAACGGAGCGCAAGTCGATTCCCTTTTCTTGCGCCATGCGCTTTGCCAAAGGACTTGCCCGGAGTCTCTCAGACGAGGGTGCCGACGAACTCGTTGCCGAAGACTGGGGCGAAGGAGTTGCAGAAGCGGCAGAAGCAGCCGAGGTTTGCTGTGGCGGCTTTGTTTGCGCAGAAGTCGAACCCTTCTTCTTGCTCATGTACTTCTCGAGAGCCTCTTCCCACTTTTCATCAGGCTTACCGATCACAGCAATGGGGGCGTTGAGCTCACAAGTTTCTTTATCACCGACAATGATTTTCAGAAGTGTACCCGACGCTGGAGATTCAAACTCCATCGTGGCTTTGTCGGTTTCAATTTCAACGACAGGGATTCCGACAGTGACTTTCTCGCCTTCTTTCTTCAACCAACGAGCTACTGCACCTTCTTTCATGGTGTCAGACAGCTTGGGCATTTCCATTACAGTAGCCATAGCGTTGCGCCTCTTTTTATCATCTCGACAAATTAACGGTAAAGAACCTTTTTGATTGCCTCGATTGTTCTCTCTTTGTTTGGCATCACTTCATGCTCAAGAGTCTCATTATAAGGCATCGGCACGAAGTGATTGTGAACTCGAGCCGGTGGAGCATCGAGGTCATCGAAACATTCAGTTACAGTGCGGTCAACGATGTAGTTGCCAAGAGTAGAGATCCCCCAACCTTCTTCGAGTACAACCAACCGATGAGTCTTGCGAACTGAGTCGAAGATCAAATTCTCGTCCAAAGGTTGAAGCGTTCTTGGGTCGATAACCTCAACTTCAATTCCTTCTTGAGCCAGCTCCTCAGCTACCTGAAGTGCGAGCAGAGTCATCTTGTTCCATGCAACCAAAGTCACATGCTCTCCCGCGCGCTTAATGTCACCGACGCCAATTGGGATCAAGAGTTCTCCGTCGGGGACTTCACCCTCATGACCATACATCATTTCACTTTCGAGAAAGCACACGGGGTTGTTGTTACGAATAGCTGACTTCATCAATCCCTTAGCATCAGCTGGATTGACAGTACTGATCACGATCATTCCGGGCACATTGACAAGCATGTGGTCAACACACTGCGAATGCTGGGCAGAAAGCATGTGTGCAGCACCATGCGGTCCTCTGATGACCATAGGAATTGGGAATTGACCACCGCTCATGTACAGCATTTTTGCCGCGTGATTGATAATTTGATCAAACGCTTGAATCGCAAAGTTCCAAGTCATCATTTCAATGATCGGCCGCATGCCGACCATTGCAGCTCCCACACCGAGTCCGCAAAAGCCTGCCTCGGAAATTGGAGAGTCGACAACCCTCATTGGACCAAATTGCTGAAGCATTCCTTTAGAGACTTTATAGGCACCATTGTACTCTCCAACCTCTTCTCCCATAAGAAATACAGTTGGGTCTCGCTCCATTTCCTCTGTCATTGCCTGACGGAGAGCTTCTCTCAAACTGATGATAGCCATCGCTTGCTAACCTCGTTACCGGTGAATTCTATATTACGGAGCCAAAACGTGATCAAAGATTGTGTTCATCTCTGGCTCAGGCGACTCTTCAGCAAAGACAACAGAGTCTTCAACGACTTCGGAAATTTCTTCTTCCCATTTGTCAAAATCGTCCTCAGTTGCGGCTTTCACTGAAATCATGTGATCACGAAGCGTCTGAAGACAGTCCTGCTGCCTTTCTCGCTCCACTTCATCCTTTGTGCGGTATGTTTGCGGGTCAGACATCGAGTGACCGCGGAACCGATAGGTTTGCATCTCCACCAAAATGGGTTTGCTCGTTTTACGTGTCTCCTCGATGATCTCATGCATCTGCGCATACGTATTCAGAACGTTACGTCCATCAACAACTGCTTGCCGCATAGCGTAACCTTTGGCTCTGTCAGCAAGCACGTTGAGCGAGCATGTTCTCGAAATGGCTGTGCCCATTCCGTAGAGATTGTTCTCAATGATGAAGATACAGGGGAGGTCCCAGATTGCCGCCATATTGAGGGCTTCATGGAACTGCCCTTGGTTGATAGCAGCGTCGCCCATAAAGCAGAGTACAACCAAGTCTTCCTTCATCGACTTAATCTTCCAGCCCACGCCTGCGGCGAGG
>JBEAPS010000337.1:0-7795 GCA_041164285.1 Pseudomonadota bacterium | reverse complement strand
AAAACGGTGGTGTAGGGAAGAGGCGCAAGTCCTTCGGGCAGTGCATCGGGGCTCGATTCTCCCCATTTGGTGGCTTTAATGAGCTCTTGCACGGAATTAAAATAATCTTCGGAATCAGTTTTAAACCAAAAGAATCCATCAGCAGGGTCTAACTTTTCAGCGAGCAGCTTCAAAAATGGCTCTTGAAGTAGGCGATTTTTCTTTTGCTTCTTTTTTGGCCAAGGATCGGGGAAAAAGACACACAGTCCCTTGAGCGAGCCATCGGGAATATGGGTGAGTGCTTGGCGTGCATCACTTATTAGGATTTTTGCATTTGATAGACCCAATGATTTGATCTTTCGTGCTGCCTTCACGGTGCGCTTGTAGGTGATATCTATTCCCAACACGTTCCAGTCGAGATTGTTCTGAGAGAATTCAAGAACATTTTTTCCCATGTAGCAGCCAACTTCAATGAGAAGTGGTTTTTCAGGCATAGCAAAAGGGCTTGCTTCGAGTTCTTGCCACTCGCTCGCCGTGAGAAGAATGCCTTGATGCTCAAGTGCTTCATGGAGGTAGGGGTTGAAGTGCCTGTCGGGTGCCACTTGACCTTCCTTCATGCGCTCAATCAGCTGACCAACCTGTCTCATGTAGAAATCACCTCGTCTGGCATAAAGTTCAGTCAAGTTCATGGTTTGTGATGCATTTTTTGCAGCTCGAAGAGTCTTGGCAACGCCGATGAGCCCCTTCGGAGGCCGCGCAGTGAAGCGCACCTTGCGGGAGAGCCATAATGAGGCTTGCGGTGATACTCAAGGACGGAATGCAATTCAGCCGGCAAAGGTCGAGTTTGACTGCGGTTGGCTCATTGATATGTTCAGGATTGTTGGGATTTTTCATCCCCAACAGCGCGTCCGCATACTTTTATGCACAGGGATGCTCGGGTGAGTCCTACGCGGCGCTTCCGAGCGAACCAGTGGCCATCTCGAGAATTGAGCGCGATGCGCAGGGAGGCTACCGAGTGATGTGGCCGCTGTTTGCAGGTCCTGAAGTTGTTGAAACACCAGCACTCGCCAAAAGATTACAAACAGGTGCAGAGTTCGATGTGGTGCGCTGTTTGCCTCCCGGTCGTTGGGTAGCTGTGGGTCGCGGAACGGTTGATGCACACAATGGAGAATTGGTGGAAGGTCAACTCAGTGTTGCGGGTGAGTCCGTGACAGTGAACCGCGGAGTTGCAGACTCAGTTGTATCGGCCGGCAATCTATTTCCCAATCCCATGGTGGGCGATTGGATTGTCGTAAGAAAAACCGAGATCACGCAGAAACCAAATTTAACGCCTCGTGTCGAACTTGCTGCTGCGGATTTGTTTTTGAGCACTGGTCAAAACTCTGGAGCCGAGCTGACAGGTGCAGGGCAGAATAAATTGCGGTCTGTCCTAAGAACTCAGTTTGCAGATGCGCGCGGTCGTCTTCTCATCGAAGTTCATGCGCGCAGAAGCGGATCGCGTACCCTACTGAGGCAAATGACTACACAACGTGCGAAGAGTATTGAGCGATTTTTGCGATATGAGTTTGAACTTGATCAAAGCCAAGTTGTTTCTATGGGCCTGGGCTCAGACACCTACGTTCCCGGATTTGTGGATGCTGCGAGCGAGTCAGACATTGTGGTTCTTAAAATGATTCCCGATCAGGCTCGTGTGAGATAATAAGAGCCAATCACATCAATAGTGCGACCTGAGTTGCTGTGCTTTGCAAAGCAATGAGCGACACACCGCGTGTGACTGCATAGCGGATTTCAATCCTCTCTTAACGCTTCGCCACCAGTCATTTGCCATTATTCACAGTTTCATTTCTGCTTGTGCAAGGACGTGTGACATCGCCTCACAATTACTCGAAGCTGTTGCGATAAGTTTATTTCAACAATTCCAAAGCCTCGTCGTCACCAATGTCTTTGCCAAGAGGAATGGCATCGATCTGTGCAGAGTCGAGATCCGTAACCTGCTTTCCACTCTCAGCAAGCTTTTTTTGAAAAGTCACAGGAAGTGAAGCGATCGGGCGCTTTGTGCAGTCAATGATGTAGTAAAGCTGTGAGTAAAACGAAATAATTTTTTTATTGAACTTACGGCAAAGAAATTTTTTGTCGGCTCGTTGCGCGCCGGGAATAGCCTCGAGTTCTTCTGTTGAGCCAATGAATTTGTTTCGGCCGTCTACTTTGGGACGTAAGCTGGAGTCGCCGACAATACGGTAGAGTGCTTCAACTTCACGATTATAGCTACCTTCAATTTTTTTACCCTCGTCGAGCCGTTCGAGTTCATCAGGCGAGACAAGTCGCACGGGCGCATTCTTGTTGTTGTGCGCTTGCAGCTCAGAGTAGGAGGCGAATGGACGCTTTTTACAGCCCTGAATGTAGTAATAATCTGAACCTGTGGACGTCACGTACTGTTCGTTGAGGTCGCGGCAAACTTTAGAGCCAGATAGGCCAGAGCTGTCTCCACTCCAAGCTTCGCCGAATGGTATGAGCCTATATACGTGTGCAGGCACTTCAACCACGGGGATTCTTTTTTTATAGACCATTTCGTTGAGCAGGTTAGGATCTTCAATGGGACGTTGAATGCAATTAAGGACATATGTTGAGGTGTCGTAATAAGACAATACTTGGCCCTCAAGTCGCCTGCAGGCCTCTTTTTTAGTTTTGACAGAATCGAATTTTTTGATTTGACGATGCTCGAGAGGAATCATCATCTCAGATTGCTGCGTCGTTTGAACCCTCTCAGATTGCTGCGTCGTTTGAACCCTCTCAGATTTTGCAGAGCTTTTTTGTTTCCGTTTCGCTCGAGTGGGCGCTTCGTTTTCCGCTTTGAGAGATGGGAGGTCGAGCGCGGCCGGTGTCCCGTTCTGTTCCCCACGGCTGTCGACTTCATTTGCCAGCTCGGTATTGGGCGAATTTGTGTCAGGTGAGTTCTTTTGGGACTGAGCGAAGGACTGGGCGCGCTCCCATGTGATCGCCACACACACGAGGGTGCTAATCACCGGCGCCACTTTTTGATTCTTTCGGGCTAACTCTTTGAGAAAACTCACACCCTACCTCACTGCATCAAATTCGAGTTCGTCTAAGGGTCGGCTGCATTGGCGGCACTCTTGAGCGCAGGGGAGTCACATGTCAGACTGTGGAGTGACGAAATTCTGCGATCAGAGCCCTCGAAACCAGTCTTAATCCGCTGCTGTTGGTCTGCAGTGCACATGGAGCATTTATGCAACCCTCGAACGATACCGGAACTATTGTAGATGTTGCGAATTTTCGCAAGTCGTTCGATGGTCGTGCGGTACTTGCGGGTGTGGATCTCCAAGTGGGTCAGGGTGAATGTTTGGCAATCCTTGGTCCGGGTGGGTGTGGTAAGAGCACTCTGCTCAAGGCGCTCTTGGGTCTTGTTCAGCCCGATGAAGGGTGTGTCCGTCTGTTTGGCCAAGAACTATCGACTCTTGCGCGTCAAGAGCGAAATGAGCTCCTGACGCGCGTGGGAATGGCCTTTCAGCTGGGTGCTCTTTTTGATTTCATGACTGTTCGCGAAAACATCCTTTTTGCAATGGAAAATATGACAAAGCTGTCGGCCTACGAGATGGAAGAGCGGGTTCATCGTTTGCTCGCGAGCGTAAACTTGCCAACCGCAGCCCGAAAACTACCGAGCGAGTTGTCGGGCGGTATGCGCCGACGCGTGGGCATTGTTCGGGCGCTAGCCACTTCGCCCGAGCTCGCACTTTTAGACGAACCCACGGCTGGTTTGGATCCGGTAACCTCAGCGGTTGTTATTGAAATGATACATAAAATTGCAGCCGAGGTGGGCAGCACGCTCGTGTGCGTCACCTCGAGCGTTGAAGTGGCGTTCACTTTTTCAGAGTGTGTGGCCATCATGCACGATGGGCGCATTGTCGCAAAAGGCACATGGGAACAGTTGCATCAATTGCATGATCCGTGGATCACTCACTTCCTGGATGTCCGCGGATACAAACCACCCGCGCGCAAGCAACGGGAAGAATCCAAATATGCCTAATGAGCCTTTTCAGAAAAATTCAAAACGAGCCATCGATGCCATAGCGTGCGAGGGCATCCGAACACACAACCTGAAAAACATCAGCGTATCAATACCTCTGGGTCGATGGACGGCTGTGACGGGTGTTTCTGGAAGCGGAAAAAGCTCGCTTGTATTCGACACAATTTATGCTGAAGCCCAGCGGCGTTTTTTGGAAACACTCGGAACTTATGAACGACAATTCCTGCAAGGACTTCCAGCCGGTGAGTTTGATGCACTCGAGAATGTGCCGGCAGCAGTCGCTCTAAAGCAGACCAATCGCTCCACCGATCCACGATCAGTCATAGGGACGAGTGCCGATATTTTTGATCCACTCCGCATTTCATTTGTGACTTTGATGGATGACAGTTGCGCAAAATGTGGCGCTGTTGCTGAAACTCATTCCGTTTCTGAGCTGACTGGAAAACTCAGTGCCGACTTTGCAAAAACCGGTGCGCATGATCACATGAAAATATTAGCCATCCCATTTCAGTGGCCTGAGTCCAAAAAGGAGCGCACTTCAACGCTTGAAAGTTTTGTGTTGGAGGGGTTCACGAAAGTCATTATTGATGGTGTGATCCATGACATTGATGAACTCAAACAGAACTCAGCAATACTTTCATCTGCAGTCTCTGAGATGATGGTAGTGCTGGATCGAGTTTCTTCGGACACTCCGGCCGATGAACTACAGAACCGCGCCGATTCCGTCTGGAGTCAGGTACGTTTTTCGAATCGCTTTTCTCATCTTTATTTGCTCAACTTTGATATGAACACAGAGAAGTTGACACAAGAGCACATCTTTTATGTGCAGCCCTTTTGTCATAGCTGTAATGAACCCACTCAGCTTATTCAGAACACTGATCTTGATTGGCAGAGTGTTCTCGGCTCATGTCGTGTGTGTCGTGGTTTAGGCAATGTCCCTGTGCTCGACGAAAATAAAATCATTCCTGACCCGCGACTGAGTTTGAAGCAAGGTGCGATTAAGCCCTGGGCATCAAACGTGTTTGGTTGGATGAACGACGAATTGCTTTTGGCCTGTAGGAGCTTAAGCATTCCAGTCAACACCCCTTGGAATGAGCTCTCACCCTTGCAACGAAAGACAATTTGGTCCGGAGAAGCGGGTGCGGGACAGGAGCATGCAACTGCCCGCAAAAAATCTCGTTTTGTCACAGTGGAGGATTTCTTTTCTGCGCTTGAAGCGGAGCGCTACAAGCAGCAGTCTCGCATTTTGCTTGCAAAATATAGGCGTTACGTGACGTGCACCGATTGCGGAGGATCACGCCTCGGTAGCGCGGGGCGTCAGGCGCGCTGCGGCGACACAAGTTACGGCGAGCTGATGCATGGTGAAATCAATACCGTGCAAAATTGGCTCAATAAAATGAGCAGCGACAAGCGATACAAGGTGAAAGTTGAAGCCCTCCGTGAAATCTGGAGTGAACTCAGGCGAAAGGTTGATCTGCTCGTTCGTTTGGGGATGGGATCAAGCACGCTGTCTCGCCGCTGTCGAACACTCAGTGGTGGTGAATACCAGCGTGTTTTGCTCACACGTGTGATTGGAAATGGACTGACTGATGCACTCTACGTTTTAGATGAGCCCAGCGTTGGGTTGGGACGTGCTGAAATTCCCGAGCTTGTGAAGTGTTTGCAGGAACTGCGTGATCTTGGAAATACAATATTGATGGTTGAACATGATCCCGACCTCATCCGGGCCGCAGATACATGGATAGAATTAGGCCCAGGTGGAGGTGCTCATGGTGGTGGACTTGTTCCCAGCGAAAAGCGTTCGTCGCCCAAATCCATAGAGCTTGATGTTGAAGCCTTGCAGCTTCAGGCAGTTGAGAGGCTTTCAGATCCTAAGCCGTTGACAAAAACTAAAGCACGTTCATCAGTGAAGCATTTGCAGCTCAAAGGCTTCACCATGCACAATTGCAGCGATGTCACTCTCGAAATTCCATTTGGACATCTCACGGTTGTAGGTGGGCCGAGCGGTGCAGGAAAATCGACACTCATTCATACGGGGCTTGAGGCTGCGTTGGAGTGGTTGAGCGATACCGGCCAAACTAGCAATCGTCAGATTGACTCCGATGCCGGCCGCGGCAGCTGGGAAGAGCTCAAAGTGCCGCCTTCATTTTTTGAAGACTGTGATGTTGTGAGCGTTGAGCAAAAAGCCATGCACCGTACTATTACCAGCGTTCCTGCCACCGTTCTTGGCCTAATGGATGTGCTGCGAAAGCAGTTCGCACAAACTACTGAAGCGAAGCAAAAAGACATGATGGCGAGCGATTTTTCCTTCAACGGAGCGGGTGCTTGCGAGGAATGCGGCGGCAAAGGCTTTATCCGTGAAGACTTGTTTTTCTTGGGTGAGGTCGACAAAGAGTGTCCTGAGTGTCAGGGAGCACGTTATCGTCGCGATGTGTTGACGGTCGAATGGCGCGGCAAGTCAATTCAACAGTGGCTCGCAACTAGCCTTGAAGATTGCTACTTCCAGCTCGGCAGTGAGTCGGCATTTGTCAAACCGCTCACGATGGCGGTGAAGTTGGGCCTTGGGCACCTGCCACTTGGCGTACCCACAACCACAATTTCTGGAGGTGAGGCTCAAAGATTGCGTCTTTGTGCAGCACTTACCAAAGGATCAAAGAGCCTGTTCTGTATTCTTGATGAGCCAACTCGCGGGTTGTCAGAAAAAGATGTCGGGCAACTGCTCAAAACCTTGCAAGACCTGACCCGACAGGGTCATACCTTTGTTGTAGTGGAGCACCATGCCGCCTTCCAAAAATTTGCCGATCAATTGATAATGCTCGGACCGGGAAGCGGAAAAGAGGGTGGCCGGATCATGACGCGCGAAATTGCGCTGCGAACGGAGGGATGAGCATTGGCAGGGTCGGGTGGCAGTCAGTTTTCAGTGTCGCAACTGTTGGGCGTAGAGTCCAAGCAGATTTTGGTGATGGATCGCAAAACCAATCAGAGTTTTGTCGAGAAAGTTTATGGCGACGACGCTATGAAGCTTTTTTATGGACACCCTGCAGGCCTAGCCGTGACAACCCGCCTGCTGACGAATCGTTTTTTGAGTAACCTGTATGGAGCGTACAACGATTCCGCTGCCAGCAAACACAAGATTGAGGACTTTGTAGAGACACTCGGAATTGATGTGAGCGAATGCAGTAAAGATTTGGTGGAGTATGTGAGTTTCAACGACTTCTTCGCCCGAAAGCTTCGTTCAGGCGCGCGAGAAGTTGCAGATGCGCCTCGCGCGGTAGCATCGCCTGGCGACGGACGGTTGCTTGTGTTTCCGAGAATTGACGACACCACCCTCTCCTATGTGAAGTGGGCGCCGATACCATTGTTTGAACTTTTCAATCGGAACAAAGAGCTGTCTGAAAAATTCAAGAACGGTTCGTGTGCAATTCTTCGATTATGTCCGGCGGATTATCATCGTTTTCACTTCCCAGTGTCAGGTAAAGTTGGAATTACCAAAACAGTTCCCGGACTGCTGCACAGCGTTAACCCTTATGCTCTTGAGCAAGGGTTGCCAGTCTACTGCCTGAACAAACGCACAATGTGCGAGCTGAAATCAGATCAGTTGGGGTCGGTTTTGATGCTGGAAGTGGGTGCTTTGTTCGTAGGATCGATCGTACAAACTTATCGCGCCGGAACACAAGTTCAGCGTGGCGATGAAAAGGGCTATTTCAAGTTCGGCGGTAGTACATGCATCCTATTCTTCGAAGAGGGTGCAATTGAGTTCGACAAAGACCTAGT
>JBEAPS010000336.1:0-6659 GCA_041164285.1 Pseudomonadota bacterium | reverse complement strand
CAGGAAATAAGTGCTGGTACAGAAACAGTTTTAGCAGTGAGTGAAAGGATCGCACCACCTCCTGAGCTCACTGACCTCCAGCATCGGTTTGTGGAAACTGTATACGTTCCTCCATGGCAAGTAGTGTCGTCGACAGGCCTAAACATTGACGAGAATCTTCAGCATCAAATGGAGGTCTACAGAGATTGCTTTTACGCGCGTATCACTCAGACACTCAGCGATACGCTCCTATCGCCTCTCGTGGTAGAGTATGGGACTGCCCGCGTACAAGCATGGCTTGCAAACTTTGCACTTGAAAATGGTTATAATGGCCTGCTGCTTCAGGATAATTTAGGGTTTTTTGTTGAATACCTGAAAGAAAAAAACTTAACGAAGGAGTACCCAAGATTGAATGACGAACTTGATACGTGCCTTGCGCGTTGGTCTGTGCTTACAAGCAAAGCAGAAAGCTTTTCAAAGGTCTCACAACAATCAGCTCTCAACGAGATTCAACTCAATCCGACGGCTCAATTCGTCCCATTTTCAATAAAACATTTCACTTCAGCAGAAAGAGTCGACTCAGAGAATTCTCGCCTGGAATCTCCTCGCCAGATTTTGTTTCGTTCTTCTGAAACTGAGCTTCACAGCATTGTTGTACCTGCAGAGTGTGCCGACATTGCGCGCGCGCTGTCGATAGGAAAATCACTTTCAGATGCGCTGGAACAGGAGGGTGCACACGTGCACGATCAGGCAGAATCTATTGTGCAAGAGTGGCTTACAAAACTCTTTCAACTGGGTGGCTTGACCGTAAAAGCGGCAGCACTCATTCTCTTCGTCTTTGTTTTCGGAGAGAATGCACAAGCTGAGGTTTGGAAAGAACAAACTCGTCGCTTGATTCAAGTCAGTGCAAGCGTTCTTGACGATGTTCCCGCAGGTTTGAGCGTAATGCCTCTGGGGAATCTTTCATTAGACGTTGGCTCGACGGTGACTTTAGTTCCTACGATAGATGCAAGGGTAGGCTCGAAAAGTGAGGGAGTCCCGAACGCACCCGTGCATTTGGTTCCAACCTTAGGTATCACTTCAGTTCCAATTTCTTCTAAATTTCTGAAAAGTACAGTCGCGCTGCGAGGCTGGTATGGTGTCTTGCCCAGTGCGCTCTCTAAGGTCGTTCTTGGTGACAGTACATCATTCACTCAAAGTAAATTCGGTCTGGAAATTCAGATTCAAGATACCGAAGACTCACTCTCCAAGTCATTGCGCTGGGGTACGCGGATTTATTACCAAGTCAGTGAGTCAAGGCTCAGTGGAAAATTCTCCAGCCTAGCCTCAAACTCTTCCTCCGACAGCTTTGAAAGCAAAAACATTCAATCTGGTTTTTCACTGTCAGCGTATCATAAAAATACAGGAATTTTTGGCGAACTACTCGCGCTAGTGAGGCACACAGCGTCTGAGTTCTTTATTTCAGAAGATCAGAATTTGTTGATTGTGAGAGATGGTTCTATGGAGCTGTTGAAGAATTTTTCCAAAGGCACACTGGGTTCGCAAGTGTCTCTGGGCTGGCAAATGAGTTCCGGAATCCAATTCGGATTTGCGCAGCTTTTCATTCCATCTCGAATCAATGCACCCAGATTGTTCCTCCGGTACGAAACATCCTTGATTAAGTGAGAGGTTCATTCATGAAAATGAGTACAATTACATATATTTTGTTTAGCTTCGTATTATTTGCGACCGCATGCTCACGCGCAGAGACATTGGCTGAGTTGAGTCCGCCTGCAGTCGACATATCGGCTTCGGAACCTTCATGGAACAATGGAGTCGCTCAACTTGTAAAGGAGCGTTGCGCGTCGTGCCATGCTGCAGGACTCACTGAGTTTGTACCTGAATCGACACCACTTCTCGACTTTAATGTCGAGTCGGAATTCAGATCTGTCAGGCAGCGTTCACTTGCACGAATCGAGGATGATTCGAATCCAATGCCTCCTACTTATGCAGATCCATTATCAGATGACGAAAAACAGTTTCTAAAAAATTATCTTTCTCGTTGATGTAACGAAACTGAAGTCCAATCGAATCATGAGACAGCGGAACTCGTTTTTAAGTTCCGCTGTTCTTTTTTTTTTTATTCGGGAGAGACGAATGTTAGAAAAAATTTTTTCGATAAATAAAGGTTTGGCAGTCGCGGCTCTGGCTGTGACGGTATCAAGTTTTGTGCCGGCTTATGCGCAAGATATTCGAAATGTATCCGAGTACAATCTTGAGGCTGGCGTGGGGCTCAAGGGCTTCGATCCAGTGTCTTATTTTGCCGAGGGTGATAAGATTGCAGCTGGCTCTGACAGTCTCGATTACAGAGGTGTCACATACATTTTTCTTTCGAGCACAAACAAAGAAAAATTTAATTTGAATCCTTCGAAGTATGAGCCCACTTATGGTGGATGGTGTGCATTTGCTATGGCGTCTGGAAGTCAAGTCGATATTGATCCGGCCATTTATACAATAAACGGAAATCGAATACATTATTTTGTGAGCAAACGGGCGAAGGAACTGTTTGATGCAGACATTGCGGGTTACGAAGCGAGAGCGGACAGATTTTGGAAGCAGATTTCTGGTGAAAGTCCACGCAAATAAAATTTCAAACCTAAAGGTTCAGGGAGAGTTTAAAATGCAAAGTAAAATTTCAGTGATTGCAACAGCTGCACTTATCGCAGCCTGTGGAAATCAAAATGGCTCAAAGGCTGGGCCAGTGTCTGGTAGTCAAGCGAACGTGCCAGGAACAGAGCTTCCCCAGAAGCAGGCTGAATTGGCGCAAGAATTGCCATCGTCACAAAGCGAAACAAATACCCCAAATGCATCCAAGCCAGCTAATGGAGGCACTTCGGCAGGCGAGGTGACATCCCCGAGCGCAGATGCCGACAAAGATGTTCAATGCTTTGGTATCAACAGCTGTTCGCCCTACGCCCAGTGCGCTGTAACTGCCGCAGACATTGAAGCAACAAAAAAGGTTTTTGGCGAAAAATATTCTCAATCTGAGGTACATGCATGCGCTGGTCTTGGTAAGTGCGCTGCTCAAGAAGGTCAACTCAATTGGATTCAAGTGAGCCAAAAAGAATGCGCAGATGCCGGTGGATTTCTCATTAGCTCGAACTCGGACGGCAGCAAAAAAGTCATTGTTCTCAAGTAAATAATTGAGTGTGTGCACATGCATGTGTTCATGCGTGTGCACTTCCTACAGTGCCGTGCATCATTTTTGTACGTCAAATTATTTTCGTTCGATTTTGTCGCAGCATCCCTGAAGGGCTAGCCTTTCACATTGCTTAATGTGGTTATAGCTAAGGAGGGACGTTGTGGCGTTCTTGTCAAAGCCTACTCGGATTGTATTTCTCAGCCTCGTGATTGCGCTCGGTTGTAAGTCACGTGACTTCAATCGGTCAGGTGTTCAGAGTGATGCGACTCCACGAGATGGATTCAGGTCTATCGCAATTGGTAGTGAATGGAGTGGCCAACTTTTGCTCCCATCGCTGCAGAACCGCTCAAGTGGGAGCGTTTTTCTTAGAGTTTCCTCTGCGCCGAATGTGCACAAAGCACTGATTGGTCAGGTCGTTCAGGTCAATTGGCCTAGTCAAAGCGGTTCAGCCAATAAGTTCAGGCCAGATATTAGATTTGACGCAAAAGAGCTTGATGCTGCAAAAAAAGCTGGAAATGTTGTGCCGATTGCTTTGGATGGTTGGAGTAAAGTATCTCCACTTGAGTCGCTCGCTGCGGCGCGTTGTTCCGGAAATTTTTTCGAAACCCAGTTAAGCAACGGAAGAACCGCGAGTCTTTGCGAGTATGACCCTCTCGATCGCATTTATGTTCGTTTGAAGAAGGCTGAATTTTCCGCGGGACAACTTCTTATTTCAGAGGAGCCCACAGTTGTCGCCGGCTCTTATTTGGGACTGGTGACCGACATTGAGAGAGCGGGTCGAAGTGAGGGAGATGGTAAATACATTGTCCTTCGTGCAAGAGTTTTTAAAAATGGACAGTTTGAAAATTCTTCACATATTGAGTTCCTTGTTGAGGAGAGTTTCGGAGGTCGACCGAACTTCACTTTCAATGAGATAAATTCATCTCCGGCTGGAAAAATGGGTTGGTACATTCATGGAGATTTTGATGAGAATGTGGTGAAGGGCAAGCGTTACTTTGTGGCGAGGGCGATAGAGCCAAGGTCCTTGTTGAAAGTTGCTGGTTCTTACGATCTCATTGCTCATAAGGAGGCTGGAAAGAAATTCATTTCATATCAGGAAGGTGTTGGTCCAAGAGATGAGTATCTCGGAGCGAATGCGTTGACACGTAGGAAGTTCGCTCAGCTTGAGAATAACGGGAGAAAATTAAGAATACTGCAAGGCTCTTCTGGTCAATCACTTTCAGAAATAAACCCGATCAAAAAAGAAGCTTATTCCGATTCAAACTCGCCATTTCAGTTGGGCGAAAAAGGACTTCTTGTTCATTTGTTTCACTGGGTGTCTGATACCACGGGAAAAAAGGATGTTGGTCCGCTCGGCCTGGTTACAGGGCATTACTCATATGGTTTTTATGAGGTTGTTCGTGAGCCCCTGACAGGAGACCTTCAGTTTGAAATTGTTTATCAGCAGGTCTATGGCCAAGGGCCAGATGGAGTTATTTCATCGAAAGTTTCGCGTGCTGAATACATGGGAAATTTCAGGCGTGGTTGGAGCAACTCCATTGCGACTTCGGATGTTTTGGTACGCACGCCATGGCTTCATTTGCCCATCGATGCTCCTGCAGGCGCGCCGCAGGCAGGCCTTTCCAGTTACGACCTTTTGAACGATGCATTGGCGCTCATGACACAGGCCTACCGAACAGGATCGGGAGATGGCATTTCGAGTGTCACTCCGTGGGCGAGCTGTGTTCAGGACTCGAGTCAGGCTTTGTTTATTGCTTTAAACCAAGCTGAGAAGCTTGTGGCTAGTACCCGAGGAAAGGACTTTTGCTCGAATTCTAGTTTTCGAGGCTTTTGTCGGATAGTCGACGCTTTGCGGGCAAACTTTGAATCTAACGAAATTTTTGAGGGTGCAGAACTGAGGCCAGACTGGATCAACAACTCCCTTCAGTTGCAAATTCGCCGAAGCAGCAATGCACTTGAGAACGGATACGCTGCCCTCGCAAGTTACAAGACCGCGCTTCCTCGTCACGCATTTAATCTATTTTTAAGTACGATGCTCGATCAGGGGTTGGAGCTTGTCTTGATGGATAATGTTCAAATTGGAGGATTTTGGACAGATTCACAGCGCAGTGCAGGTTTCACTCCGATTCCTGCAACGACCATTTTCAATGTGGTGAAAGAGGCACTTGAGAAGGCTCGGGGGTTTCAACTCAAGACTCTGACCAGCGAAGAGTTTGTTCAGTATATTCTGAACAAAGAGGGCGTTGAGAGCTTGGAACAGCTCAATATTAATTTTCCCATTTTTTGAAATAGAGTTGAGACTAAAGCGCGCTGGGGTGTGAAATAAACTTGTTCCAGAAATTAAATCTGCGAAACACATTTTTTTGAGGGTCTCATGCAAAATGTTCAAGGTAAATCTTCCGCCAACCGTGCATTACAAGGAATCATTTTGAGGGGTTTTTTATCGACTTCCATTCTTATGTCTTTTTCTGCCCTTTTCGCCTGCAAGCCACGATCATTTAACACATCAACAAGCTCAGCATCTTCCGACTCACAAGCTTCGAGCGCTTCGGATTTAGATGCGCGTAGAAATGAAGTTTGGAATCTCATGCGCGCAGAGCATCTCAAGGACATTCAACCGCAGTGCGAACCGAAGCGCTATCTACCCCCGAAAGGTGTGTCTCGACGTGGTCTTGCTTTACTGCTTCATGGTTATTCCGCCTGTCCCGATCAATATGACGTTCTGGGCCCAAAGCTTGCTGCCTCTGGCTACGAGGTTTTGGTGCCCTTGTTTCCGGGCCATGGTGCGAAGCCGTTGAGCATGAATCCTCGAAAAGACGACGTCGAACATGTGCCTAGGGTGGGTGCTGGGTGGGGTCCCTTCGTTTCGCGAGTGAATGAACTGGCTGCATCGTTCGTGGGTGAGCGTGTGTTGGTCGGCTTGTCGCATGGAAGCAATTTGGCACTTCGTGCCATTCAGAACCAGCCTGACCTCTGGAGCAAAGCTTTTCTCATGGCCCCAAAGCTTGCCAATGAGACATCTTTCATGAAATTCATGCTCGCATCGCCCATTCATGTGCTCAGTATCAACCAGTTGTCTGAGTCAGAGTCGATGCGAAGGAATCCTTCGGACTATGCAGATCAAAAACTTCTTTCTATGCGCTCCGGCTGGCGAAGTTGTGCCGAGGTTGATGTCTATCCACCGGGGAATCGTGGTGGATTTTGTAACTTTGAAAATCGCCACGCGCTTGCGATGTTTGATTTTGGTGAGACAGTTATTAAGTCCTCAGAGGCATTAGCCACGAAAGGAGTTCGCATTTCGACGCAGGTTCAGTTTGTTTTGTCAGAGCAAGACAAAGGCGTGTGCAACAATGCGACGCAGCGAGTTTTGAATGCTTTGATTGCATCGGGTTCTCGGGCTCAGGGATGCATCATGCCTGAGGTTGTACCTCACTCCATGATTTCGATTCACGACTCACCCTACGACAAACCGTGGACAAAGCCTCTTTTTGACTCGGCA
>JBEAPS010000335.1:0-2803 GCA_041164285.1 Pseudomonadota bacterium | reverse complement strand
CAAGGCGCGAAATAAGGAGAACCCAGGTGCGATGGCTGCATTGGGTTATGATGCTGGCTTTTTTATGAAAGAAGCCGTTAAGAAGGCAGGTTCAAATAATCCACTAAAAATACGTGATGCTATTTCTGCAATGAAAGACTTCGACGGTATCACTGGCAAGATCACTCTTGATAAAAACAGGAATGCAGTGAAGCCCGCGGTCATCGTGATGACTACCGAGAAAGAGTTTAAATTCTTCGCTCGTGTCAATCCTTAACGGAAATACCAACATTTCTGCTTGGGGAGGGCATCTCTTCTGAGAAGCCTTCCCCTTATCTTGTTCTCTGCTTGGGGGAGCTGTTTCGGTGTACGATTTTATTCAGTACGTCTTTGATGGTCTTGCTGTTGGTAGTGTTTATGCACTGATTGCGCTTGGCTATTCAATGGTATTTGGTGTGCTGCAACTTGTGAATTTTGCGCACGGTGAGTTGTTCATGGTGGGAGCGTACTTTGTTATGTACGCAATATCCCTCGGGTTGCCGTGGCATATGTCGCTTTTTTTGGGAATGGCTTCCGTAGGGCTTTTTGCTGTGCTGATGGAGAGACTCTGTTATAAACCATTGCGAGGTGCTGGTAGGCTAGCCCCACTCATCACTGCAGTGGGGTTGAGCCTACTCCTTCAAAATGTCGTTCAGGCATTGTTGGGGCCCAATCCACAAAGCTATCCTGCTACACTCCCTGAGGGTGGCCTACTCGGGGCGGTCCAAAGTTTCTTTGCTGCCACCGAGCCTGTTCAAATGCCGTCCCTTCCCGAAGGCCTGTTCGATTGGGGTGAGATCGTCGTTCGTCACAGAGATATTTTGATTTTTGCTGTTGCAGTGGCGGTGACATTGGGGCTTGAGCTTTTCTTAAGACGCACGAAGCCTGGCCAAGGCATTAGAGCATTGGCTTTACAGCCGAGTGCAGCACGCCTTGTAGGTGTACCTTTCGACTTCACCATTTCAATGACGTTCTTTATTGGTGCCAGCCTGGCAGTTGTTGCGGGCTTGCTTCAAGGTATGGCAGACAATCAGGTCACGCCTTACATGGGGATTTCGAGTGGTTTGAAAGCCTTTGCCGCCGCAGTCTTGGGTGGCATTGGTGTTATTCCAGGTGCGCTCTTGGGTGGTCTTGTCCTGGGAATCGCAGAACGACTCCTCGTGGGTTACGACATGTCCACATACAAAGATGGAGCTGCCTTTTTCATTCTCATTTTTGTACTTTTGCTTCGGCCACAGGGCTTGCTCGGCAAAGCTCGCATGGTGAAGGTGTAATATGCAGCAGCTCATTGAATATTCCATTTTGCCGCTGACTCTGTTTGGAATTACGGCAATTCAGGCTTTGGGATTACAGCTCATATTGGGTGGAGCCGGTCTTCTATCACTCGGCCATGCGGCCTTTTACGCTGTTGGGGGCTATTGCGCGGCGGCGTTTACGGTCTACGCGGCACCTACCCTCGGCATCACTGACGTCCACGTTTTGCTTGCGCTTAGCTTGCTCGTGGGCGCCCTGTCAGCGATGGCTGCTGGGTTTCTAGTGGCGGTGCCTTGCTTACGCCTGCAGGGTGACTACCTTGCTATGGCGACTCTCGGGTTTGCTGAAATATTGGGAACGGCACTTAAGAATATTGATTCGGTGGGTGGTACGCGAGGATTTACCGGAATACCTAAACTTGGGTCACTGACTTGGGTGTTCGCTGTTTTGGCAGTGGTTTGGTTTGCGTTGTCACGCTTTCGCCACACCGGACTTGGTATGGCCATTCAGGCCACACGTGACGATGAAATTGCTGCGAGAAGTTTGGGAATCAATACATACAGTTCAAAGCTTTCAGCATTCGTTATAGGTTCTGCCGTCGCTGGAATTGCTGGCGCTCTCTACGTGCATGCACTGCAGTTCATTCATCCTGATGAAGCAGACTTTTCGAGAAGTGTGATCATTGTTCTTGCGGTTGTTATTGGTGGAATGAACAGCCTCTTTGGTAGTGTTCTTGGTGCTTTTATTTTGATTGCCGTGCCGGAAGTTTTGCGCTTTGCTCCAGATGCCATTCGTGAGCAACGCATGATATATTTTGCGCTGATTGTCATTCTGGTGATGCTTTTCAGCCCCAAAGGCCTCCACGCATTAATTTCCCGATTTTTCTCAAAAGCACAGAGTCCTGCAAAGCTTTTGAAAGGGGCTGGCCAATGATGAAAAAAGAGAGCATTGAGCAACATGAGATTTTATTGAAGGCTGACAATTTGCTGATTCGATTCGGCGGACTAGTTGCTGTGCAAAATTTCTCGTTGGAGGTGCCTGCGAATCAGATTGTTGGTCTTATTGGACCCAACGGTGCAGGTAAAACAACTGTCTTCAATTTGATTACAGGAGTATATAAACCGAATCATGGCTCTGTCTCACTCGGAAAAACTGATTTGACTGGGCGAGGAGCACACATCATCGCGCGTAGCGGAGTCGCCCGGACATTTCAAAACATACGCCTATTTGCTGGTTTAACTGTTCTCGAAAACGTGATTGCAGCGCAGAGCTGGCAACGAAGAGGGACAAGCTTTTCGAGTCTATGCGGGTTACCTCACGTGACCAGAGGCGAATTGGAACTCAAAAAACAGGCGCGAGACTTTTTGTCATTTGTTGGGCTGACCGAATATGAAGAATGGGAAGCAGTATCGCTTCCATATGGGTTGCAAAGAAAGCTTGAGATAGCGCGAGCGCTAATGACTCGTCCCAAAGTTCTCCTTCTCGATGAACCCGCAGCGGGAATGAATCCAACAGAGAAGGCAGAGCTCGC
>JBEAPS010000334.1:0-9875 GCA_041164285.1 Pseudomonadota bacterium | reverse complement strand
AGAGTCGGCATCCATGGGATCGTTGTCTCCATATGCAAAATCCCAACCACGCACATCGTCAATGTAGCCATTGCCATCATCATCAATGCCGTTTCCTGCAACTTCTTTTTTGTTGATCCATATATTATCTTTGAGATCTTCGTGCGTGTAGTCGATACCAGTATCTATTACAGCAATGACGTTCTCTTGATTTCCAGTAAAGGATTCCCAAGTCTCAGGTGCACGTATTTTTGTCATTCCCCACAACGAGGGAAACTTGGGATCATCGGGCACAGCTATTTTCTGCAATTTGAAATTTGGCTCCGCCAGAATGACACCCGGCAGTCGGTGTATTTTGTTCAAAGCACTTACCAATTCGGAAACCGTCTTGTTTTGTAGCTCTACTTTCATCAGGTCGAAGGGAACCTGCGCACTCCCCGCATTCGAGACACTGCTGCGCCGTAAACTGTCGCCCGTCAGCGATGTTGCTTGAAACTTGCGAACTGTTAAATCGCCCAGTCCAACGATCCTACTTTCATCCTCAATGTCTTCATGCTTTTTTACTTCGCCACCCTTCAGACGCAACGGCACCTGCTCCCGCCAATCAGGCTTCAACATAACGACAAGCTCAAAGTTTTTGCCATCCTCAAGCTGCGCCTCTGCCTGACTCAAATTTTCCTGCGACAAAACTCTTTCAATTAATTCGGGTGGAACTCCTAAATTGCTTGGTGCACCTTCAGGTACCTCCACCCTCTTTTCAGGCTGAGAGCGAGGAACTGTAACGTCGGAGGATTTTTTAAGACAGCCGGAAACGGCAACAACAGCCACCAACGTAAGTGATTTGCTTCGAATCATGATCAGATCCTCACCCTATTTTACCGTGGGGCAATCGGTTCGCGTAGCTCGAAGCTTTAACTAAAAAAAAAATGCACAACCGAATTAAGCTCTTGATTCAGCTGGATTTAGATCAACTAGGGTTTTTCGCGAATAAAAAGCACAATCGCTTGAACTTGGCATCAGCTCACCTAACATGGCAAGCAACAGCATGCGGGTGACTGCAGCCCGTTAGATTCGCTCGCTTGTGGAGGTCTTATGTCAGTTGTGCTGAAAAATGTGATCAAAGATTACGCCTTAGGAGCCTCAATGGTGCGTGCGCTCCATGGCATCAACCTCACGATTGATGAGGGCGAATTTACAACTATCGCCGGACCATCGGGCTGCGGCAAATCGACGCTGCTCAATTTGATTGGCTGCATGGACGTTGCAAACGAGGGAACTGTTGCCATCGACGGCAAGGTAACAAATGCGCTGACCGACAAAGAACAGACTCAGCTGCGCCTCAACACGCTCGGCTTTATTTTTCAAAGTTTTAATCTCGTTCCTGTTTTGTCGGTCTACCAAAACGTTGAACTCCCGCTGCTGCTCAAAGGCGGCATGAGCAAAAGTGAACGTCAGCAAAGTGTTCACGAGCTTTTAGAGCAAGTTGGCTTGTCGAATAAGGCAAAAAATAGGTCACATGAATTGTCCGGCGGCCAGCGCCAGCGCGTTGCAATTGCCCGCGCTCTTGTGACAAGGCCAAAAATTGTGCTCGCCGACGAACCGACCGCAAACCTCGACTCAGAAACCGGCCAGAATATTATCGAACTCATGCGCACACTCAACGCCAATCAAAAAACAACGTTCATTTTCTCGTCTCATGATCCTAAAGTCATTGAACATGCGCGTCGCATCGTCCGACTTCAAGATGGTCGCGTGATAGAAGATGTGAGGAAGTGAGTCATGTTTGAAGAATTAAAAGTTCTCATACTCGTTGCCGTACGAAACTTAGCCCTCCATAAAGTGAAATCGATGGTCGTTGGCGGCATACTTTTTTTCGGCAGTTTTTTGGTCGTTTTTGGACTGTCGATCCTCGGCAGCGTTGAGAGCACCATGTCTCAAAGTATCATTGGCAGTGTTGCAGGCCACCTTCAGATTTATTCTGCGGATGCACGCGACAGCCTGGCACTCTTTGGAAGTGGATTCTTCGGACGAGACGATCTCGGAGAAATTAACAAATTCGAAGACGTAAAAGCTGAGGCCATGAAACATTCCAATGTTAAGGAAATTGTCCCGCTCGGTTTTGAAAATGCATTGTTGGCTCGAGGGAATTTACTAGACGACCTTTTTGAGAAGTTCAGAGCCACTGTCAACTCAGGTGAACAAAAAGAAATTCAGCTACTCAAAGAAAGTGTTAAATCAAATCTCCTTAACGTCAAATCCGATCTGCAAAACGAACTCAAGATCACAAGCATTCCCGAGGAAATAAATAAACAGATTGCTGATATCGACATAGCACTTTCCGATGATTTCTGGTTGGGTCTGCAAACGGATCCGGAATCGACGCTTTTGTTCCTCGAGTCGAGAATTGCTCCGCTCTCAGGCGAGAAAGAGCCCATCTATCTGCGCTATATGGGTACAAACCCTGATCAATTCGCTCAGGTTTTCAGTAAATTTAAGGTTATTGAGGGCACAAACATTCCATCTGGTGAGCGTGGTATCCTACTGAGCAAGAGAATCTATGAAAACCAAATAAAAAACATTGTTGCGCGAGGCTTTGATGGTCTTTATCGGGGCAAAGTCATCCAAAGAAAAAAAATTGCCGATGACGTCACACTTAAAACCTTGGCTAGCGACCTCCCCAAACAATATCTCGAGGTTTCAATATACCTAACAGGTGAGAATCGCGATTCTGTTTCACGCTCACTTCGTTCGTTCCTCAAGTCTGACTCATTAGAAACTGAGGAACTGATTAAGCAGTTTCTCAGTGTGACTGATGACAACTTCACTGAACGATTCGACTACTTTTATAATAATATTGCGCCCTCTATCAGGCTGTATCCTTTTCGAGTCGGTGATATCATCAACTTGCGTTCCTACACCCGAAGCGGATTCCTCAAAACAGTCCCGCTCAAAATTCATGGACTCTATGAATTTTCAGGACTGGAGAGCTCAGACCTTGCTGGCGCCTTCAACTTTGTCGACCTTGTAAGCTACCGCGAACTCTACGGACGAATGAGTTCAGAAGGGCGCAAAGAGCTTGAAGCGCTTCAGAGTGAAGTAGATATCCAACGTGTTTCTGAAGATTCAATCGAAGATGCCCTGTTTGGGGAAGATACCGTGATCGAGACCAGGTCGGAGAGTCAGACAGCTCAGCAGGCCTCACTGGCACAGGGTTTCAACCTCAGCTTTGCAAGGACCGCTACCGAAAACTACGATCCCAAGGAGCTCAACTCAGGTCTCGTGATCAACGCTGCTGTCATCCTGAACAACCCACGAAGGATTCAATCAACCCTCAACGACCTCACTGGACAGTTTGAGAAGGCAGGCCTTCGGCTTCAAGTGGTCGACTGGAAGCAAGCATCTGGTACTTTGGGACAACTTGTTTCTGTCATACGGGCTGTTTTGCTCGTTGCGGTGGGAATTATCCTTATTGTTGCAATGGCCATTATCAACAACGCAATCATGATGACAACGCTTGAACGCACGAAAGAAATTGGAACGCTGAGAGCAATTGGCGCACAGCGAGGCTTTATCCTGCGGATGTTTTGCATTGAAACATTGACCATTGGCCTTCTCGCAACGTTAACTGGAGCAATGGCAGCTGTCTCGCTGCTCGTCTATTTGGGGCAGACAGGCATTGCAGCCCCATCAGACTTCGTGAGTTTTTTGTTCGGTGGGCCAAGACTCTATCCCACCTTTTCATTCGACCTCGTATTGCTCGCGCCAGTCACAGTTGCAGTACTAGCTCTCATCTTTACGCTCTATCCTGCGTATATGGCGAGCAAGGTGTCTCCAGCAACCGCGATGCAGGACAGGGAGTAAAATATTAATGACGAACCTTATCATTGCATTCAGAAATCTTTTTCAGGCAAAAAGACGGACGCTGCTGCTGGGCTCAGCCATTGCGTTTGTTTCGTTGCTACTTCTCTTACTTTTGAGCATTAGCAAAGGTGTTTCGAACCGGCTCATCGAAGCATCCACTCTTACTTCTACAGGCCATGTCAACATTGCTGGTTTTTACAAGCAACGCGCTAACTCTGCGACGCCCCTCATCACCAATCGCGAGGAAATTAGAGCACTGGTCAGAGCGAATGTTCCAGATCTCGCGTTGGTCACTGATCGGGCCCGAGGCTGGGGACGACTCATAGGTCCGGGTGGTTCATTCAATACAGGGCTCAACGGAGTGATTCTCGAAGAGGCTGATTTCTTGAACGAAGTGAAACTCGCTGAGCAGTCCGAATACAAAAAGGACGGAGAGGAGCGAGTGACAGGCAACATTGCAAACTTCGGTCAGCCCAACTCAATTCTCATATTTGCGGCGCAAGCTAAAAAGCTTGGTGTTGATGTCGGCGATACCCTCACATTTATAACTGAGGCCAATGGTGGACAGGCCAATTCAGTTGATTTGACAGTAGTTGCCGTTGCTCGCGATATGGGTTTTTTAAGCAATTTCAGTGTTTTTGTTCCACGCCAAACTGTTCTTGATTTGGATCGCCGTGGCCCAGACACAACTGGGGCCGTATGGATATATCTCAAGGATATTTCTCGTGCGAATGAGGTTCGCAAACAAATGGAGGGAGTCCTTCAAAACGCCGGATTTACAATTTTAGAGCACGACCCCAGGCCGTTTTTCTTCAAATTTCAAAAGATCGTCAGTCAGGATTGGCGGGGACTGCGTCTCGACCTGACAACATGGGATGACGAAGTGTCTTTTATTAATTGGATCGTCACAAGTCTAAATGCTCTTTCCATCTTTCTTGTTGCCATTTTAGGATTCATCATTGCAACCGGAATTGCCAATAGCATGTGGATGTCGGTCAGAGAACGCACCAAGGAAATAGGAACACTGAGAGCAATTGGGATGCAAAAAAATCAGGTTCGTTCGCTCTTCATGACTGAGGCTTCTCTACTTGGTCTCTTTGGAGCAGTCGCCGGCTCGTTGATTGGCGTGATTGTCACCGTCTTGGTGAATTGGGCCGAAATCCCGATCACTAACTCTGGTCTCAGAGTTTTTCTCATGACCGAGAGCATCAATTTAGTCCTGCAACCTGTTCATATTCTGACAGCACTCATTTTTTTACCTATGCTGACAGCAGTGGCTGCACTTTACCCATCAATTAAAGCGAGCCAAATGCCTCCCGTTCAGGCTCTCAATCAAGGAAAATAGGAGACGAATGTCATGCTGAAAAATAAATTGAGATCTGTTGCCTTGCGTTCACTCTTTATCGCTGTAGGTTTTTGGATATCACCTGCTCTGGCACTCAACGACAGTGAACTCAAACAATTGGTTGCCGAAGTCGACGACCGACAGCGCAACTCTGGTGACTACAAGTCTGTGGTCTTCATTGAGCAGACAGAAAAAGGCAAAGTAACGCAGGCATTTGAAGCTACAGTGTTTAGACGCGATGCAGATGACAAGTGGATGTTATTATTTACGAAGCCAAAAAGCGAAGCTGGCAAAGGCTATCTAAGACTTGATAAAAATCTTTTTCTCTATGAACCAGCCATCGGCAAATGGGAGCGACGTACCGATCGCTCAGGAATCGGTGGCACGAACTCTCGGCGGCAGGATTTCGACGAATCGCGATTGAGCGAAGAGTACGTTGCAAAGTTTATTGGCGAAGAAAAACTTGGAAAGTTCGATGTTCATCACATTGCGCTGACCGCTAAAAAAGACTCTGAAGTTGCGAGTCCAGTCTTGCATCTTTGGATCGACAAAGCATCTCGCAATATCCTGAAGCGTCAGGAAATGTCACTCTCCAATAAACTCCTTCGCACACTTTATTACCCGGGATGGGACAAGAAATTCAGTAAATCCAAAGGCGCAGATGTTTACATTCCGCGTCAAATCAGAATTATCGACGAAGTGGAAAAGGGCAACGGAACTACCGTCGTTCTGCGAGATTCAAATCTCGACTCCCTTCCGTCAAACATTTTCACAAAGGCCTGGCTGGAGTCACAAAGCAGATGAAACTTAAACTGCCTAATTTGTGCCATAGAAGCGCACTCTTTACCGTTTGCTCTCAGGTAGCTCTGATGCAGCCTTTGGCTCACGCTTCCGCTTCCGAACTTGAAAGCGAACTTTTCGGAAGTGACACGGAACAATCGGAGTCGGCTCAATCCCAAGACAGCTCGGTATCAGCGAGTGCTACAGCGCCCTCCTCATTGCTCAAAGAGGGGGCACTCACAAATCCACTCGTGCTTGGTGGTCGTCTCGAAGTCGACACATCCATCAACAAACGACAAAAACAATCGTTCAGTAATGGTGATATGGTGCGTTCCGGCACGGCTGAGCTGTACCTAGACAGTCGGCCGGCGGAAGGTCTGCGTGGTTTCGTGAAGGGTGCAATCAAACTCCCTACCTCAGCAGTTCAGGGTCAGAATAACCCCGAAACAGTAAACCTCTCTCTCTACGAGATGTGGGTAAAATGGGGCGGATCATCGTCTGTGTACACAACTTTCGGTCGGCAAAAATTAAAGTGGGGAGCTGCCAGCTTTTGGAATCCGACTGATTTCCTTGCAGTAGAAACAAAAGATCCATTAGCCACCTTTGATACTCGACCAGGAGCGGATCTTCTCAAAATTCATCTGCCGCTGGAGAAACAGGGCCACAATCTGTATGCCATTGTTGATTTTAACGAGGTAAAGAATCCAAGCAGCCTACGCGGAGCAGTGCGCGCTGAGTTCAATTTTGGTTTCGATGAAGTTTCTGGAGAACTCACAACCACTATTGCTGCGGCAAAAGACCAACCTCTTCAACTTGGCCTCGATCTCAACACGGGCTTAGGTCCAATCGATCTCATTGCTGAAGCAGCTTTCACACGAAAAAGCAAAGCAACATTTTATAAACTAGATAATGATCAATTCGGAAAAACAGTCTTCAAAACGAAAGATCGCTCAAAAGATACAATCACTCAAGTTGTTGGTGGCATACGTTATGATCTCAAATACTCAGAAAGCGATAGTGCAAATTTAAGTTTTGAGTATTTTTGGAATGACGCCGGCTACTCCGATGTTGCTCTTGAGGCATATTCATTCATACAGGGGCAATCACGACAGCTTTATCTTGCTCGTCGGTACATAGCTGGGAGTTTGTTCCTTGCCCAGCCGGGCTCGTTCAACGATACAAATTTCATTTTTTCTGCACTTCACAATCTCACTGACAAGAGCTGGCTGGCACAGGGAGTTTTTTCGCAAAAAATCTTATCCCGATCGACTCTTGAGTTGGCACTGATTAAGGCAGGAGGTGCTGGTGAATTTACCGGCGGAATTCCGAAAAGCGTAGCCGAAAAAGTCAAAACATCAGTTGTCTTGCCCGAGGGAGCAAGTGCCGTTCTCGATGCCGTCACCGATGCCGGACAAGATTGGGCCCTGCGAATTTCAGCGGGAGTCGATCTCTAAGAGTCAAACCCTTGACGCGCACAGGTCTGACTGAAAACTGCCGATACCGCTTGAAAGCGGGAGGCTCGTTTGAGGCAGGTGAGGCGAAGCACATCATTAACAGCATTTGTTTGCGCTGGTACTTTCGTGCTCGCATCTCAGTCGACTTTGGTTTTTGCTCATTCTGATGAGGAGCTCAAGCAAGCGCAGTCTGCTGCCACAGCCCCTGCACCTCTTCCATCTCCCCCGCAGCAGCCTATGTCCTCATGGCACTTTCAGGCAGTCTACGGGATTGCGGTCGCCGATTTTGAAGTCCCAGTTTGGAAGTCAGAGAGCGATCCCATTGTCGAAGACCAGATGAGCTCAACTGGACTTTTGTCAGAATCCCGATACAGCCATGCAATCGAGCATGCGCTGAATCAAAAGCAAATGGTGCGATGGGGTCTATCACTTGTCAGTAGCCAGACGACGACAGGCAACGGTCTGCTTGCAGGACTTGCGCTTGACTCCAAAGTTCCCTCGTGGAGGTCTTGGGGGATCGGGAGTGACCTGTTTCTGGTGAGACGATTTACACCCGCTTGCGACTTCGATGCGGGTCTTCAGCTCGACTACCATTTGTCTGGCAACAGCACGATGAGAAACTCCGACGCGGCTGGGAGCATCAATACTCCGCCCACTCGGCTCGACCAAGAAAGCGGATGGCGAGTTGCATTTTCAGGCGGTATCAGCGGCTTATATTTAGGCCCGCTTGGACTGGTGGCTCGCCTGAGTGGATTCGTCACGCAGGCCAGTTTTAAAGGTCACAGTCGGCCGATTCGTGCCCAAGGAGTACAAGTTCAGATAGGTGCAAACTTAGCGCTCGGACGAGGTGACTTATGAGCACACCTTCACTCCGACGTGTCTTGAGTTTAATGACGGTGGCCTTCTCGTTGCCGCTCGTCGTCACGTCTTCGTGCGGAAGACCGCCCGTCGAGGACATCGAAGAGCCGGGAGGGACACTCACTGTCACCGGCGCTTTTTCGGACTGGAGTCCTGAGGCAGGTGTTTACAACAACGGATTATTCATTCTCTTTGATGCTCAAAGCAGCGAAGTGTTTAAATCTGAGCCTATCAATGCGGGAACTCCGTCATTTAGTATCAGTGACGTACCGGTGTCGGGAAAATATTACGGAATACTGATCGATAGTCAGTACAGAGCTCATGCATATTTGCAAAAGACCAACAGTGAAAACAAAATAATGCGAATTTTCCAGCTGAATTCCAGTCAGGGAAAGTTAGGAATTCTGGTGCCACGCGACAGCAAGCTTGAAGCCAGCGAACAAGACAAATTAGAGTTCATCAATTTGGGGGTTTCGGCAGGAACGGCTGAGATTTTCGACAAAAGCTTTTCAACTCAGTTTAATTTCGACCCCGATATCGATCTCGATGGTATCCCTAATCAGCTCGACACCGACGTAGATGGCGATGCTATTGAAAATATATTTGACCCGAAAACATACAATGGCTCTGAAATAAACGACTCTAATATTCCATGGCAATACAACTATGGCTATGGAATTCCACGAACAGGATTTTTTAAATGTGACCACTTGTTCTCACAAAAAAGTGCTACTGATCCGACCACCTATGAGCTCAAAGGCTCATGCAGTCTGAGAGCTCCGGAAGGTAAAGTGGAATCGGTCAAAATTCAAACCAACGCAACTTTCATGAGCAATGCAAAACTACCTGACGGCAGTGCCGCATTTGACTGGATAATGCATGACGACGGTGCCTCCGGTGACCTCATTTCTGGTGACGGAATTTGGACTGGCCAATTCACCCTTTCTGCAGAGCAGTGGAGCCGTGTCGAGGGACAAATCTTTATTGCGACGGTCACGTATAAAAATGGCGTAGTACGCTCGTACCTCACAACCTTCGAAACAATCAAAACAGATGAAAAGCTTTCGATATTGGCTAACGTCGATTTAGAAAGCGACAAAATCAAAATCACTGCAAAACTGCAGGATATCAGTGGCAATGAATCATTTCAGGCATCACTCACTCTCATTGATTCTGAGAACAACAGTGAAATCATCACACTCAGCCAAGACTTGAAAGAAATGTCACTCACCTTTCCAGAGGAAGACTCACCGTCTCTGAATGAGATTATTTCGACCTACTTGAGTAAAAAGCCCAATTCGCCCACCGAAGTGACACTGCGGGTCAAGCTGAAAATCAGTGCACCGGCTGCACTGCCAGGGCTTTTGGGAAGTGCCTTTGAAAGCTACTTTATACCTGAAGGCGACGAAGCTCCACTGACGTACTCAATTGACGAGTGAGGCACCGACAAACATACAATGTCGATTTCTTAGACAGTTTTCTTTCAGTAATTTTTCAATCATTTCAGAAATACAGATTGGCACCGCAATTGCTTCAATTCCCTCGAGGGCATCAAAAGGGCTCTCGGGGAGGTTCTTATGAAAATCGGTTCAACACAC
>JBEAPS010000333.1:0-3200 GCA_041164285.1 Pseudomonadota bacterium | reverse complement strand
GATTGATTGAACGTCAAAGGTGGCTTCGTGCAGCCGGCCCGATGAGCACCCCTGCAGCCCGATGGATGCACCTCCCGCTGAGCACAAAAAGATGTAAATCGAGAACTTTGGATAACGCATCAAAAACCTCTCATTCCAGCCTCTTTCGGCATCAGTTCCACGGGACTTGAGGGTCAAGACTCAGAGGGCTCCACTTTTGCTTCAAGCAGCGGAAATAGTTGAAAGTTAACTTGCATCAGCTGCACTGCATGGGAGTCTTCATTTGAAATCTCAAAGACGCGTTTCCGAAATTCGTTGATGGTCGCATTGAGCTTCTGGGCGCCCTGTTCGCTGACCGCGATGGTCACTGAGCTGACGTTTCGTTCGGTTGGCTCAAATTTGGATCCGAGGCATTCGCGCGCGAGCTCTATCATCTTGAGATGAAAACGAAGGACGCCGTATCCGGGAATGCCCGCACCCATTGAGATGTTTTTCCCAATTTTTTTATACGAACCGTCATTCTCTTCTATCAGTTTCATCTTTTGAAGCAGTTCGAGACTTTCCCTCACTTGGGCGGGTGTGATTGGCACTCGAAAGGCTTTGGTCATGTGTTGTGCGGTCGTGCCTTCGGGGAACACTTCGAGGGCTTCGAAGACAAGTGCATGATGCCACGCGCTGAAAAAAAGAAGTGCGTCTTTGGCTTCGCTGTGGGTGCTCCGGTGATTGGCTACACTCAGGAGTGAGTCGAAATCCTCCAGCCGTTCCCTGATGTTGCTCGAATTCTGCAGTCTCACAAGTGATGCAAAGAATCTTCGTTCGCCACTGTCAAAATCAAGTGCGTCGGAAACAGATCTGACGTGCTTGAACATGAGCTTTCTTTGTCCTTTGATAATTGTAAATGCAATGTTGTTTAATCCGAGTCCGAGGTCGCTTGCGAATCTGAGGTATGAATAACTTTCAAATTCGTGTTTCGCGAGTTGGTAAAGATCTTCAAGGTATGAGCGGTAATTGGAATAGCCGATGAGATCGATTCTTTTTCTAACGCTCTTGAGTGTTCCCATCAGCTAGTTCCTTGCGTGATTGAACCCCCGAGGGGTGCTCGGGGGCAGGTGACTTTTTGACTGAATTCATTCGACGGATGCGGAAAGGGCACGAACGGGTGATATCGATTGAACGATTTCTGAGAGTTGTGCATGGACTTTTGTGCCATCTTCGCATTCATCGAGTCGGAACATCTGGTCGCTCAAAATTCCGCTTGAGACAGCGAGGGCTTTCAAGTGAACAACGCCAGCGGCATCTTTGAAGAAGCCTGTGATGCGGATGTTGCTGCGGTTTGGATAGACCGTGCACCGTGATGAATCGAAGCTGGGATCATAGGGTAGAGACAATTGGGCACGAAGTGCTGGTTCCCTTTCCGGGACGTCGATCATGGGGATAGGTGCTTTTTCGAATGAGGTTTGGGCTGCAACAAGGACCAATCCACGCAACTTTTGCAAGGCGGCTGTGTTGATGACAACGAATGAACCGTTTTTGCATTGGTCATTGCGAAGGGACCTATCCATCTGTCTGGGGTAGCGCACACGTGCCGACATTGAGTTTCCTTGATCTGAGACGGATTCAAGTTGTGCGGCGGCGGGAATCGTGCAGTTTTTGTAGGTCGGTGTTGGCAACTTTCCGTATGTTGTGACTGGATTTTTAATTTTGGTTTGAACCCGAAGCGCGCGCTCTAAAACAATGACGCCAGTCTTTTTGATTTTGGCCGGAGGCGATTTTTTCTTTTTGTTTTTCCGGTTTCGTGACTGGGAGAGTGACAAGTTTTCGTTGTCATCTTGTGATTGAATCGATTCGGCTCCGATGGCTGCTAACTCCTCGGGCTCAATGCGACCGCAGCCAATTGCAATCAGTGTCAGTGCGAAGAGTCCAAGTTTTTTGCTCAATGTGTGCATGAGAATCTCCTGAGTGAAAGAATGGAAGGCGTTATTGCCTTCTTTCCTTTCATTTCGGAATGTTTGATAAAATCTTTAAAGGATTTTAATTAAAAATAATTTTTATAATTAAAATTAATAAGTTAATTATAAAAATGAATTTCATTTTTATTTTAAAATGAAATTTTTTTCTCAGCAACCAGATAGTGTTTGCGAATTGGCTTAATCAGGGCTAGCCCACTCAAGTGTCGACGAATTGTTTCTTTCAATCCCATGTCCCTTTGATGAGGAGAAATTTTAGAATGAGAGCAATGACGCACGCTTTTGTGGCCACTTGTGGGTTCGTGATGGGTAGCTCTGCTTTTGCAATTTCCTTTTCTATGGTGGGTGTCGAGGATGGGCAGATTGCTACCAACGTCGCTCCAGGGAGCCGGATTCAATTCAGTGGTGAGAATGCTGTTGCTCTCATGCGGCTCTTTCCCAAGGTCAGCATGGCTGGCAATCCGCCTGTGAGTGAGCACATCCGTGGCGTCCTCATCCGAAGTGAGAGCTACGATATCATTTTGTCGTGTCGGGATTATAAGTGGACCGATGATGGTCAACTGACGACCGAGGCGCCGACCTGCAGTTTTACGTTTGACCGCAAAAACGGTGATATTTATGGTGATCCTATGAAGGCAGGTTCAGACGCGTCTGGGCTTTGATTCGCGTTGCCGCGCTCATCTCGGGGCGGTTTCGCCTCAAGGGATTCCGGGTGCTGTCCGATGACGCTTCAATGGCGCGGATTGTAGACATTAAAACCTCGGTTCTTATGGGCTTATTTGCACTCACGGCTGTGGGATGCACAGAGGCAAGTGATTTCAAAACAAACCCCAAAAGCACTCGTTCCGTAAAAGCATCGGCTGCCGAGGGTGTGCAGGCTGGTGGCTCTTCGGACGCTGCTGCGGAGACCGGTGCACAAGCTTCCCAGCCAGTCCCCGAGGGTGTTGCTCCTGAAATTTGGGCTTGTCAGACAAAGTCTCTCAAATCAGAAACCCTCCAAATTGTCTTCCCAGAGACTCAGGGGCGATGTGTTTGGGACATTGGCGAACAAGAGGGTGGTTCGATGATGGGTTATATGAAGCAAAAGCTGACATTGCCTGTCGATCCTGCGTGGGTTGTTTGTTCGATGTCAATCGCTTCCGACAAGGCTGATCTCTATTACGATGACTATATTGCACTGCAATTCAATCAGCGGGTTCTTCTGGGAACGACTGGGATTATTGATTTGCTTGAAAAAGACTCTCTCGGCCTGCC
>JBEAPS010000332.1:0-4397 GCA_041164285.1 Pseudomonadota bacterium | reverse complement strand
CGTCGTTCTCAGCATAAAAAATACCCCTCTTGTATCTTGCCCGCGGCCGCTGGATCAGAACAATGGGAAAAATTTTTCATTACAGACAAATTTCGAGCACGATCATTGGAATTGTTTAGCGATGCTGGAACACGTGAAGGTATGATAGGCTAATCTTGATAGTCATCATTTAAGAGTGGAGCTAGAGGTGATTTACTTAAGGAATCTTTATCTCTTTTTAATCACTTCTTTTACCTGTTTGTTTACTCTGCTTCCTGCACTTGGTAATTCATTTCAAAGAGAATCCGTCTGTGGGAATGATGATCGCAGGGTTGTAAGCTTTTCTCCTGTTGGTATCGCACGTGAATTGAACCCCAAAGACACATCGTCATACTGCACAGTGACACTTGTCAGCGACTCTTGTGCATTGAGTGCTGGTCATTGTCTTCATGTTCTTGAAGAGGCTGAATTCTTTTCTTCCAGTGCTGAATTTGGGGATGATTTAGCATCATTCAAATACTCTGTAGTTCCAGGCTCAGTGAGTGCGCTGCAATCGAGAATTGGAAACGATTGGGCGGTTATGCGACTTCAGCCAAATAAACTGACCGGTGTATTGCCAGGCAAAGTGCACGGTTTCGTTGATGTTGAACTCAACGAGCAACACGAGAGCCCAAACGCGATTCACACTGTTTCAGTGCAAAGAGAAAAAGGAAATCAAATAGAAGTTTTAGGCGCCGATGGTTCAGTTCTTTGGACTCAAGGAAGTATCATGTTTCATGATTTGGACACTGATCGTGGCAGTAGTGGTTCATTAATCTTTGACTCGGTGTCGGGACGGGCGGTTGCCATTCATACCCATGGGGGCTGTGATACAATGAAAAACAATAAGGCAACTTATATTTCGCAACTACCCTTTTTGGTTAAAGCGATACAAAAGTGTCGTGCCGAAGAGGTCGGTTTTTGATCCGCAAAAATTTTTTAAAGCATTTTTGAGGGCGGTGAGATTTGAGAGAAGCAGCGCGCTGGTACATGCCTCTGTTGACAATCTGTATCGTAGCTTGTCAAGAGCGTTCCTTTCATCAAGATTCCAGTGCTCAGTCAACTTATGCATTTTCGCAGCCGAGATTTGCCTTTGCGAATGCAGGCCTGGGGTGGTGTGCGTACATTGAAGACACCTCGTTGCAGCCCAAGTTATTTAGGACAAATCATGTTTACGTCGACGCCAGTTATGACTTTAAAACGCATGTTGAGAGACGAGACCGGTACCAGCGAATTTTTTCACTTCGGAACTATAAAAAGATTCACGATGTTGCGATTAACTTCGATGCATTTTCCAAGTGGTCGGAACCATTTTTTAGTAAATCATCCATGAGCGGTGATGTTTTTTCTGCGATCATTCAGATGGAAAAAGAGCTCTCAGGAGCACGATACGATATCGATGGTAAGCGCCACACGAAGTTGATGTGTGAGAGGCGCGCTGCTGAAGATGAGGTGGCAATTAAAGACGGCCGACCATTGTCCGAGGACGACTTCGCCGTTGAGTACAGACTCAGATGCCAGTACGGAGCGGATCAGGCCATTCGACACACAGAGGCAGCCATGTTGAGCCCAGCTGGGTACAAATTAGTTCAAAAAGCTATCTATGAGATTGCGAACGAAAAGAAGTGGGAGGAATTTCGGCGTATTGGAGTGAAGTGTCGTGATGAGGTCACGCAGCTTGAAAGTAGTCGGGGCCAATTTCTCGGTTCTGAGTTTACAAAGCGCTGAAATAGTTGATTGCGCTTGTGATTTTCTCCTTTTCTCGTTTGCTACTCTTTGCTAGCCCTCTCATCCGCTTGGTATGAACGAGTGGAAGTGCTTTTATTATTTTCGGAGGGTCTAATGAATTTTAAATTATTTTCGCTGGTTACAGGCATGTCAGTGCTTGCAGCCTGTGGCATGGACTACGCAAATTCACAATCCAACCGGGCTGTATCTCAAGACTCAGCTCTGAGCGACAACGGTCCAGACTTCAAAACTGAAGATGGCATCGAAATATTGACTTGGGTCAAGAACAAGGCCGTTCAAAAGGAACTTTGCGCTTCCGTGCGGGAGCAAAAAGCTTTGGGACATAAGCCACATGACCCTCAAACGAGTTCGGCCGTTGCTCGAAAATTCAGACTTCACACTGCGGAGGCGGAAATTGTTATCCTTTATGCAGTTGAATTTGGTTGTCCTGAGTTGAGTTAGTGTAGGAGCAGGGTCTGCACTGTCTTCTGGCAGTCGATTGTGCATTCTGGGGAACACTGGTTGTTCCGCAGGAGAGTCTGTATGATCTGAGTTGGATTATTTGAGTTCGAGATGAGTTCAACCAATGGAGGTCACTTATGTCTTTGAAAGATTCGTTGAAAGCGGCTGCGAGCCTTGGATTTGCGAGTGGAGTGTTGCTTGCGCAGAGCTCTCCTGCCAGTGCCGCAAACGACATGAAACATGAACCTGCGAGTGGAGTGAAATGTTTTGGAGTGCAGACTTGTAAGGGTAATGCAACGTGTGCTGTCACAAGTGAGCAGATTAAGGTAGCTAATCAGGTTTTTAAAAATAAATTCAAGAATGCCAAGGCTCATTCATGTGGCGGAAGCAACAGCTGCGGTGCACAGGAAGGATTCCTTGAATGGGTGCAGAGGCCATCTGAAAAAGAGTGTCTTACTGCAGGTGGCTTTGTTTATAAAAAGAAAAAAGATCCAAAAACTAAGAAAGAGATTTTAACAATCAAAAAGAGTTAGAAATTTTGACTTGTGTTGGAGTCCCGAGGCAGGGGGCGACCTCATCGTTCTCGCAGATTGTCGTCCGTGCAAATTCCAAAATCTCACAGTTGGCATAAAGGTGATTACAGCCTGCTCTTGCATTTGTCGCTCGGGGACTTTCGGAAGAAAGTGAGTAGACTATGAAGTTCCGATGGTCATTTTACGCATTTTTTTTGATGGCGTTGACGCTGCCACTGACACTGCATTTCACCAACGAGCCGAAGACTGACACTCTCCATCTTGGGAGCAATTCAAAGACGAATACTGAGGAGTCGGAGAAGGCTAAGAACTCACTCATACAAGCTGAAACCGTGTCATCTTCGAATGCGAGTGTCGCCTCAGGCCATTCTCCAATTCAGGACTCAGATGTTCCCTTAAAATTACGAGCAGAAACCTTCAAAATTCTACCACTGTCATCTGTTGCTACGCAGATTTTGCTGAACGTTGGTTGGCAAAAAAACAAGAACAAAGGCCTTCGGAGCATTCTGAGGCCGCAACGTCCTGCCCTAGGTCCACTTGCGATGGCTTCGTTTCGGGGACGATTACTGATCATAGATGAAGCGGACAACCGCGTTGCTCACCTCGACTCAGAGGGAAGCATTGTTGAAACAATAGTACTTCCGGTTTCACACCCGAGGCAATTTCACTTAAATGACGATGGAAATATGATAGTTTGGGGTCCCGCCGAGCCGCATATATTGTATCGATCACGAGGGGTTCTTGGAGAAATTCTGGACGCAGGCCAGCCCCTGGCTTGGCAACAAATTGATTTGCCCAACGTTGTGGACCCGCTGACTCAGACAAGCACACCTGTCCGACCAACTCGGATATTCCAGATTTTGAAGGATTATTATGTAGAGCATCGAAATGGCAAGCTCTATCGTCTCATTCGAGGGGAGTCGCCCGCTTTACATATGTTGCCAGGGAGGCCAACGTCCCGAGCTGGACTTTATGTAACGGCAACGCTTGAGAATCCCGAGAATAAGTCGATCGACCTGTTGGCTCTTAATTCTGAAAGCCAGACTATTTGGAAGCGAGAGCTTCAGTTTTCTGGAAAAGACCCACGGATCATTGCTCTCGAAAGCTCAATCCATCACGATTTTGTAGTACTAGCTTGGGAAATGACAGAACAAGACAAGCGAGTCACGGTGTGCGCAAAAATTGACCTTTCGGGTCGATTGATTTCCGCGCTTGAGCTTGGACGAACCCATTTCGATGGCTTTGATATTCAGGATCCGATTTTGGTGGATGACAAAAACTCTTTTCTACATATGAGCGTGAATTTGACCGGCATGACGATCGAACGCCACGCGTGGAAGTAGCATATCTATACTCATGCACTTTTTCTTTTATGTTTTCTGTGCGCAGGAATCCGGCTTCTCTGGGCTGGTGTCTGAATGGATTCGACTTGCCCTGACTCTAAGTCGAGCTTTTCTATTTCATCAGAGAGGTCGTGATGCTCACTGGATTCTGTCTCTAATTCGGGCTTGGGGGCAGTCCTCTTGTGTATCGAGGCCTTGAGCCGCTCGATTTGCCGGTCAGTGAAAAGCTCTACCTTTCTCATAATCTCATCACGGATCTCCGACCATTCCTTCTCTTCAGGGCTCTGCTGTTGTTCGCTCATGCTTTCCTCCT
>JBEAPS010000331.1:0-5346 GCA_041164285.1 Pseudomonadota bacterium | reverse complement strand
TGGCAGCCATGACTGGAATCCTTCTTGCTTGCGGTGAAACAGGCTTTGTGTAAAACCCATCGCATCTGTGTTCGGATAGTTTCACAAAAACTTGGAGTTTTGCCGTGAGCCGCACTCAGGAAAACCAAAAGTCAACGGGTTCCGGCGAAATGACTCGAAATTTTCCAACAGATTATTTCATTCCCTCAGACCTGCAAGTCCATGCAGGAGCGATTCAGAATGTTTTAAGTCATCTCCTGACTGAATCGAGACTTGCCCGCTTTGAGTCTGTTGCAAAAAGCCGCACTCGGGCCATCATGCCAGTCTTCGAAAGCACGCATCATTGCCACAACATAAGTGCAGTTTTGCGCACAGCTGATGCGTTTGGATTTCAGGATGTCAGCTTTGTTTACAATCAACAAAATATGAAGTTTCGCACTCACGATAGCGTCGAGCGTGGCTCGAGCAGCTGGCTGACCGCACGAAGAACAACTTCGATTGCAAGCTGCGCTCAGGTGCTGAAGGCATCAATGTACAAGATATTTTTGGTTTCATTACCGACATTTGCACGCACGGCCGACCACTACAACGATTCTCTGCCTAGCTTCTCATCTCAACAAATCGGAAGTGACCTATTCAATCAGGTGGTCGGTTCGAATCGCATTGCATTGGTTTCAGGTAACGAAAAGCTAGGGCTTTCTCAGGAGTGGGCTCCGTATGCTGACGGTTACCTGCACGTCGACATGAACGGATTCGTTGAGTCTTTAAACGTCTCAGTTTGTTCAGGAATTCTATTGCACGACTTGAAAACCCGCTGGCTTGGGCGAGTTCGCTCTTCTGAGCTTCTCTACCACGAAAAAAGACTTCTTATCGACCATTGGATTTCGAAGTCAGTTCCCAACGCTCGGCAAGTTGTCGAACGCACGCACCCGCGCCTTCTGACGTGGTTTGACTTCGTCCGCTCTGGAGATTTTTATAGACCTTTCGACGGGCAGAACTGAGTGCACGAACTGGGATAATCTCTGAAATTAACACGTTTCTTCTACTTCCTGGGCATGTAAACAGTCACACCTGACTTCAGTGAACAGCTTGTCTGTAAAGTTTGGCAACCGTCTGAGCACAAACGAGTTTCGCTGGGATATGCAGGACTCCGGTTAACGACAACTTCAATGTGCCCGTGGGTTGCATTGAATCCACAGACCCCACGGTCCCAGACGACAATGGCACCCAGCGGGAGGCATGCCCATGAACTCAGGTTGATACGTGCAAATTTTGATGAAACAGAACTCTTCTCTACTTGAACAAAATCAGCCGCGGAAGTGATAGGTACTCCCGCAGCTTTCCAGGCCTCAGGACCTTTAGGCATGAGACCAATGTTTTCAATCGCCATTCCGGTGTATTCGTAACAGCGTCCTGTGAAACGACCAATTTGCAATTTTTGAGCTTCCTGCGCTAGCTTTCGCGCCATATCAAAGTCAAGGTCTAGAGGAAGTCCGCATGGATCTGCGGGCGAGGCAGGAGCAGCTTCAATTTTTTTCCAATGGTCGATGTAGAGGTAACCCATCACTAAAGAGCAACCGGGTAAAGTTAACTGGAGAGAAACCTGCCAATGCTGGCCAAATGTCGACTCAGGAGGCTGATTGAGAGCTATTAGGCTTCCCTCACTTATGGGGCATTTTTCGGCATCAGAGAGCGTGCCAGACTCAATCGGTCGGGCCTTAAGAAAAGTTTCTCTTTGTGCAGAGAGAACATATTTGGCAGCAAATGGGTTTGCAGGTTGCAATGGTGACACCGGAGCTGCCGGCTTTTTCACCAAGTCGGGACCCTTAGGAAGAGCAATACTGATCTTGTTGAAGCATCCACTCGTTAAAGTGAGAAGCGCAAGACCAATTGCAAACCGGACGGGCTTGCTGATCTGATTTGAAAATTGCAGTATTTTATTTGACTGCATGCAACGCCTCACACCGCTGTCTTAAGTGAGATTCGGTTGGGATGCACTGGAGAGCACTGCAAATCTTGCACACATTCAAACCAATGGCGAGAGACACCTATGTTTCAAGAGAACCTTCGCTACCTCAAAGTTGAGTCACTCCTGCTGAAGGGTGCACCACTCGTGCAAGACCACAACCGATTGTTGCCGGTGCTATTGCCGACCGAATATTCGGATAAAAAACGCTATCCAACCATTTGGGTCCTCGATGGCTATTTAGGAACTGGGCGGAGTCTTCTCTCCGAAAGTGGATTTTTAGGAGAGTCCTTGGGCGCACAACTCATGCGACTTGTGAAAGAAGACTTGATGCCGGAGTGCATATTCGTTTTTCCAGATCCAACTACGCAGTTTGGAGGCAGCCAGTACCTCAATTCGGCTGCGTGCGGACCTTTTATGGACCACCTCATTGAAGAGCTTATTCCTTTAGTTGAGGCGAAATTTAGTTGCATATCTGAGTCACGCGGACGAGTCATATGTGGCCATTCGAGCGGTGGATATGGTGCACTTATGACCTCAATGTTCAAACCCGGACATTTTGACTATTGCATCGCGTCAGCTGCAGATAGTGCATTCGAGCTCAGCATGGCACAGTCGTTTCCGATCGCCGCAATGCGCTTTCAGAAATGTGGAGGTGCAGAGTCATTTCTCAAGTATTTTTCCTCTCTCCCGCGACCTGAAAAGTGCTCGAAAGATGACTTTCATGCATTGATGACTATCGCAATGTCAGCTTGCTACAGTCCGAATCTTAGCAAACCAGGTCTTTGGTGTGATCTTCCATTTAATCCGATTACGGGTGAACTCATTCCGGATGTTTGGGAACGGTGGCTCAATTTGGATCCTTGCATTGCTGTCGCACAAAACCTTGAAGCTCTTCGCCAACTCAAGTGGCTCCACCTTGACTGCGGTTCGGAGGATGAGTTTTGCGCACAATTTGGCCACCGTCGAATTGCTCTAAAGCTCGGGGCTGCTGAGATTGAGCATTTGCATACGGAGTTCCCTGGAGGACACAGTGGCACGTCCAAAAGATGGGAGTACCGATTCACAGAACTCGCACCCTTTTTGAGGAGCTTTTCTGGCTGTTGACAATCTGCGGCTTAATTCGTCCCCACCCAATAAAGCCAATCAACAGCCCTAGTGCACCACCAAGTATGTGAACTCGATCCGCCACGCGCTCCTCAAGACTCAGCGGAAAAAACAGAACCAATAAAAAGCCCAATGCCCTTATGGCACGCTTGGGCACCGAGAATCGGACATCATTTTTTACGTAAAGCATGGCCCAAAGCCCTGCCATTGAAAAAACAGTTCCAGATATCCCAACTATGTTTACATGAATCGGATATGTAAATATCGCAACAAAGTTGGCAAGAGCTCCCATGGCTATAGGTGCAATTGGAAAAGCAATCACACCAAAATACCCCCAAAGTAGCCAACCCACACCAATAAATGGCAATAAATTACTCAAAAGATGACGACTGTCTGCATGTTGAAACTGTGCCGTCAGTATTCGCCATATTTGTCCATGGTGAATTGAAGAAAGTCGGCTCACAGAAAGATCCCAAACCCAACCTTGCCAGACAGAGAGAGAGACGAAATAGACAAAAAAGCCTGCAAGTAAAACTCTCCATACGCTCCACAAGGGCAATGGACGATACAAAATGGATTCAAGGAGATTCGAGGTCTGCTCTTCAAGCTTGCCTGCGTGAGTTTCGGAGACAACTGAATATTCGAACGTTCCCTGATAGGATTGTCCGCGCAGTACAAGGCCTATTGCCACCGATGAGTCAGAGCTGAACTCAGGATGCCTCGCGTCCATCTCCTACTCCACTGTAACGGAGCGCAAAATCATCACGATTTGTGGCGTTTCGAAGCGCTTCCTCATACTCGATAACACCACTTCCAACGAGCTGTGCGAGGTGCTGGTCGAAACTTTGCATACCACTGTGGCCACCCTGCGTAATCACATCACGCACCAATGAGGGATGGCCTCCCTTGAGTAGCTTTTCTCTAATGTTTGCCGTGTTGATCATAATTTCTTGCGCAGCAACCCGGGCTGCTTTGTCCTTACGTTTGATGAGGCGCTGACTCACCACACCCCGCAAGCTGTCTGCAAGCTGCGCACGCACTATTGATTCTTTCTCAAGACCGCACATACCCAGAATGCGCAGTAAAGAATCCGCAGCATCGTTTGTATGCAGGGTACTCAGCACCAAATGTCCTGTTTCTGCAGCTTGAAGCGCGACTTCAACGGTCTCACTGTCACGCAACTCTCCAACAAGTATCACATCTGGAGCCTGACGAAGTGCGCTGCGCAATGCCTGGGCATAAGATGGGGTGTCTAAACCCAGCTCTCTCTGGTTGAAGAGTGAACGCTTATCAGAGTGCACAAACTCTATGGGGTCTTCAATCGTAATTATATGAGAAGTTCGGGTGCTATTGATGAAATCGAGCATAGCCGCAAGTGTCGTCGACTTGCCAGAGCCTGTTGCTCCAGTCACGAGAATGAGGCCTCGCTTATGTTCGACTAAGTTGCGTATATTTTTACCCATCTCGAGTTTTTCAAACGTTGGAATCTCTGTGGGGATCAATCGTGCAACAAGACTAAGCTCACCCCTCTGGTGAAAAATGTTCACACGCACCCTTCCGCCGCGCAAACTTTGGTAACTAAAATCAATATCAGTCATATTATTGAGTCTGTTACAATTGGACTCCGACAACAATGCCGCAGAAAGGCTCATAAAAAACCGACCATCAATCCTCGGCCCATTTCTGCTCGGAAAGAGCTCGCCATTCCAGCGAAACATAGGAACCTGTCCTTGTTTGAGCAGCAGGTCGCTTGCTCCACCTTTAACAGCACTCCCAAGAAGAACTTCAAAAAGCTCTATCGCCTCTCTCTTCGCTTTCAATTCAACGTCGGTTGACACACTGCGGCGCTCCGACGAAACCAAAACATGACTATTTTGCTTGACCTCAGCTCCCTCAGTTGGAGTTGCCTTCTGGGCCTTCTCGTTGGATTCTTGAGGATGAGATGAAATTCTGGCCGATGACGACGAATCTAAATTTTCCGTCACGACTTTTGGCTCTTCTTGCCTTTCTGTAGCCCTACGATCAACTTGCGGCAAATGCGAAGTGGGAGGAGGCTCAGAATTTAGAGTATTTCTGAGACTCACCGACACCACTGGGGTGTCTGGCAAAGGCTGTTGTGCATGATTGCTTCCAAGAACTTCGATTGATTCGGCTGGGATGGCAGGAGGAGCCATTGTGCTATTAGCCTTGGTAGCTTGAGGCTCCACATCAACGCCGTCTAGAAAGTCATCACTTTGTGAAACTGCAATTGACCGCTCGTTCTGCCCAGGCACATAAGTGGTGGGAAGACTTTC
>JBEAPS010000330.1:0-2505 GCA_041164285.1 Pseudomonadota bacterium | reverse complement strand
AATGTGGTTAAAACCACAGCAGGCATGGCGACATTGATTGAACATGTTTTTTCTGAGTACGACACGCTTAATGTAAATGACATGGTGCTCGGTGTCGACGTGGGCGAGGTGAGTCGGAAGTCGACTCAATTGCTCCTTAAGGGAATCGAACTGGTAGGTGACGTTCCCGAAACCTGTGTGATTGAGTCACCATGGGTGGCAGCAACGCAAAAGTTTAGTTTCGATAAGAATGGCATTTTGGTTGAAACTGTAAAAGAGGTTCGCAAAACAACGATCAGCAACTCCGAGCTCAAGTCGGAAGAGTTTCGAGCACTGCGTGCACAGATCCGCAAATGTCAGGAAAACCGGTTTTTGATTTTTAAATACAGTAAGCAATGACGGTGTCGGTTGAGCTTCGCTGTGGCATTGATTCGTCGGGATCCTGCAATTCAATCCACCGCATCGTTGAGCGCTCTCTGTGACTGGGAAAGTCAAAGAAGAGTCAACTCTTCTTATAATTAAATATCAAAAACCGGTTCTCCTGACATTTGCGGATTTGTGCTCGCAGTGCTCGAAACTCTTCCGACTTGAGCTCGGAGTTGCTGATCGTTGTTTTGCGGACCTCTTTTACAGTTTCAACCAAAATGCCATTCTTATCGAAACTAAACTTTTGCGTTGCTGCCACCCATGGTGACTCAATCACACAGATTTCAGGAACGTCACCTACAAGTTCGATTCCCTTAAGGAGCAAATGAGTCGACTTCCGACTCACCTCGCCCACGTCGACACCGAGCACCATGTCATTCACATTAAACGTGTCGTACTCAGAAAAAACATGCTCAATCATTGTCGCCATGCCTGCTGTGGTTTTAACCACATTCCTTTTAACATCTATTTCAAGCTGAACCTCCATCCCAGCAGCCACATATGGGTCTGCAATTTTTACCTGATACGAATTCATTTTATATTCATCACCCTTGGCAATAGTGTTGCCCCAAATCTTTTTAGTCCTCTCTTCCTTGACCTCACGGAGTGCATCAAGTGCATCTGCGAGCTCCAATTTTAAAAAGCTAAAATTGACATTTTCTCTCACAACTCCGTCAGGCCTGTAGGTTCGTTCGATCTTAAAAACCCACTGTGAATCTTCAGGCCGAACGGCTGGAGTCATCTCCAATTTGTCGGTATCATCCGATATCGCCAAAGCGGGTCTATTCTCGATATCGTGGCGAATCACATCACTCAATGCAGCTGAATTTGTAGGATCAATCCAATACACTCGCCCTTCCCTGTCTTCAGCTCGCACAATCATGTGGTCGAAGTAGTTCATGCGGGGAATGGCCATAGGTGTTGTCGATCGGGTTCCGCGCTCGATCATGGCCAAGTGAGCCTTGTAACCAAGTGCGCGCAATGCACCCGCGAGAACAAGCGAGAGTTCTTTGCAGTCACCGAACGAACTTTTGTCAATCTCAGCATAACTCTTAGGAACGTTGAAGTTTTCAGCCGCTCGCCAGTCGCCCATGTAGCGCAGTTCTTTAATGATCTGAGTATGAATTTCATTGGCCTGAGCAACAAACCCTTCTTTCTTTTTTGCTTCCTCGACGAATTTCACAAACCGAGGCGGGAGCGGTTCTGCGAGTAATGGTTCAATCTTCGTGTGCATGAGCTCAGAAATGAACTTCCAAGATGGAAAGGTTGTAAGCTGCACCCGTGGGTAATAGGGCTCTGCACTCCATTTCGCAAAATCAGACTCATTGACTGCTTTGAAGTGCGCATCTTGAGTCAATGAAAAAGTGTAACCAAACCTGCTGCCCACTTTCTCTTCTTTCACTGCAACGTAGCTCTCAGGACCTGACACATGATATTGAAGCGCCTTGTCGCTCACAACCTTTAGAATGAGGCCCTTTTTGGTGTGAACATAGCCAGACGAGGCTGTGTATTCGAATTGATTGGCAATAACGGCTTTGTTTCTCCGGCGCTCAACCACCACCTCCACGATGCTCCCCACGCGCACATCGGGAAAGGCAACCATGAGCTTTTTGAGGGAGTCAAATCCTGAGCTAGTCGAGGCGGATGCTCGGTTTTCGATGAATTTTTTAGGCACCTTTTTTCGCACACCTTTGTTTTCAACAGAGGCCGAAATCAGGCGCATGCTCTCTAAATCGCCATGATACGAAAAATCATAAGAGCCGTACGACGAAACCGCCGATTCTTTGTTAATTTTTATTTTCAAGTGAATGCGCTCAACAAACGAACCATCAGCAGCCAAGTCAAGATAGATTTCATCTTTCAAATAAGTCACACGCGCATCTTCTACTCGCTCCCATTCTGCAAAGAGAGTCGAGGGTAACAAGAGTTGCACCAATGCAAGCAAGGCAACGAAACCGAGGTTCTTCATCATTTGGAGTTCTCCTGATTCACTTGGCGTTGTGGCCGCGCCGAAAAGCCACGGATTTGCATTTCTCGTTTAAAGAACTGAACGGCCGACGGAGCATCACACGCGCTACGAGCTGGACTTTTGTTTTTCTT
>JBEAPS010000329.1:0-5082 GCA_041164285.1 Pseudomonadota bacterium | reverse complement strand
CACAGGATGAACGAGTGGTCACTGCTGCTCGAATCTTGGCAGATGCTGCGGATGTTGAAGCGGTGTTGGTGGCCGCCAAAACCGCTTCTGAGATTGCAAACAAGACGCGAGAAGTGCTCAGAGCGAGTGCATTGAGGCGCAATAAAACAGCATCAAAGGAACAGCTCGCCAAAGCGGTTGATCCGCTTTATGCGGCGGGCGCTCTGCTTGAATGCGACGAGGTTGATGCTGTTGTAGCTGGTGCCGTTTATACGACGGCAGAAGTCATTCGCGCAGTCATCAGTACAGTGGGATTAAAAAAACAATGCCCGTTACTGACTTCCTGCTTTTTATTTCGCCTCGCAAACCCAACACCAGGCGGTGAAGAGGTTGTTGTCTATGCCGATGCCGGAGTCATTCCGCAGCCCAGCGAATCTCAGCTCTCTCAAATTGCACACTTATCAGCGGAGGCTTTCAGCGCTTGGGTTGATAGGGAGGCGCGAGTTGGATTTCTTAGTTTTTCTACACATGGTAGTGCTGAGCATCCGGATGTTCTCAAGATGAGAAACGCCTCAAACATCTTTGCGAATGATTATCCCGAGGTCCCCAGTGAAGGGGAGATTCAATTCGATGCCGCTGTTGCCCCCAAGGTTGCCTTGCGTAAAAACCCAAGTTCAAAACTGCAGGGTCGTACGAATGTTTTTATATTTCCTGACCTTGATGCCGGTAATATAGCTTACAAAGTCACTCAGCGCCTCGCGGGTGCAGAAGCGTGGGGACCTCTTCTTCTTGGAAGTGCGAAACCGTTCTCCGATTTGTCACGCGGTGCTAGTGCTTTAGACATTGCACATGTTGCACTCCTTACTGCATCTCTCGGGCGTCTTAGGTCTTTTTAGGCGAATCCTTGCGGGATTTTTCGATTCGTGTAGTTTGTCGAATCGTTCTTGGAACACTTATCCATACGCGGAGAGCCTAAAAAATGAGCAATGTGTTCACTCATGTCGAAACGCTGGGCCACGAACAAATCGTTTATTGCAACGATCCAGAGTCCGGACTGCGTGCAATTATTGGAATTCACGATACAAACCTTGGCCCAGCCCTCGGTGGTACCCGCTTGTGGCATTACTCTTCAGAAGAAGACGCTCTGCGCGACGTTCTTCGTCTGAGCCGTGGAATGACCTACAAAGCCGCTTGCGCCGGACTGGCGCTCGGTGGTGGTAAAGCTGTCATCATTGCCAAGCCTGAGCAAAAAAGCGAGGCGATGTTCAGAGCGTTTGGTCGATTTGTGAACAGTCTCCAAGGACGATACATCACCGCTGAAGACGTAAACACGAACGTGACCGACATGAATTATGTACGTCTCGAAACCAAATTTGTAACAGGAGTAGCGCCAGCGCTGGGTGGCTCAGGCGACCCAAGCCCTGTCACTGCGTTAGGTGTCTTTGCAGGCCTTAAGGCCGCAGTTGAAATGCGTCTTGGACGGACAGACCTCAAGGGTCTACGCGTTGCAGTTCAGGGTGTTGGCAACGTAGGTAAATATTTGTGCCAGTACTTACACGAAGAGGGCGCGAAGTTGTTTGTCAACGACATCAACTCAGATCGCGTTCAGGAGATGGTGTTAAAATATCAGGCAACTGCGGTGACTGATGCCGAGCTGTACACGCTAGACTGCGACGTGTTTGCGCCCTGTGCTCTTGGCGCCATTCTTAATTCCAAAACCATTCCCACACTCAAGGCTCAGATCATTGCTGGTGGTGCCAACAATCAGTTGGAGGACGAAAAGATCCACGGCAAAATGCTTCAAGATCGCAAAATCGTTTATTGCCCTGATTATGTGATCAATGCTGGCGGTCTTATCAATGTCTACAATGAGCTTATTGGTTATAATCGCGAAAAAGCGCTGAGCGAGGCACGAAACATTGGTGCAACCGTTTTGCAGATTTTGAAAATTGCAGAGCGCGAGGGAATCACGACGCACGAAGCCTCTCAACACTACGCTGAGAACCGCATTCAGTCGGTGAGAAACCTGAAGGCCATGCACAACGTTGCGAGCTCTGCAGTTGGTCGCATGATGCATCCATAAGCATTTACAGTTCCGAGGTCCCGATGCCCAAGTCCGCCTCTCAAGCGCCGAATTTTTGGTTGATGAAGAGTGAACCTGAAGTTTTCAGTTTGCAGGACTTGTGTCAGCGTCCCGACCAACAGGAGCTTTGGGACGGAGTCCGTAATTATCAGGCACGCAACTTCATGTTGAATGACATGAAGAAAGGCGACCTTGTTTTGTTTTATCACTCAAACGCGACACCATCTGGTGTTGCAGGTATTGCCGAAGTCGTAAAAGAGGCTCAGCCCGATCCCTCGAGCTGGGACCCTCGGTCGGAATACTACGATCCCAAGTCGACACCCGACAACCCGCGTTGGTTTTGTGTAACGGTTGGCAAACCCAGAGCGTTTAAGCGCTTTATTACGCTTGATGATCTCAGAGCGCGCAGTGAGCTCTCTGACATGTTGGTGCTGCGCAAAGGTCAACGCCTTTCGATACTTCCTGTGCAGCCCAATGAGTTTGATGTTGTGGTTAAATTGGGAATGATGGATTAAATTTTCTATCAGCTTTTCTTTTGCTTCAGTTTTGACTTTTTGTTCAAGCCGCGGATGCGCGAGTTTCGAGGAGAGTTTTATGACAAATGTTTATATCGTTGCTGCAAAGCGAACTCCTATTGGCCGCTTTCAGGGTTGTCTGAAGGGACTCACCGCTCCAAGGTTGGGAGCAGCAGCTGTCGCTGCAGCTGTAGCTGAGTCCAAAGTTCCTGTGGAAGCCATCAATGAAATTTTGATGGGCGAGGTGCTCACGGCAGGGGTTGGTCAGGCGCCTGCTCGTCAAGCTGCGATTTATGCTGGCTTACCGCAAAGTGTGCAGGCTCTCACTGTTGGAAAAGTGTGCGGGAGTGGTCTCAAAAGTGTGATGCTTGCCGTTCAAGCATTACGATTGAACGACAGCGAGATAGCTATTGCGGGCGGGCAAGAGAGTATGAGCAATGCTCCTTACTTGCTTCACGCTGCGCGCGATGGCTTCAGAATGGGTCATAAAGAAGTTCAGGACTCCATGATAGCTGATGGACTCTGGGATCCCTACAATAACATTCATATGGGTAACTGCGCCGAAGTGTGCGCGAAAGAATACAAAATCACTCGCGAAGAACAGGACGCGTTTGCAACCGAGAGTTATGCACGTGCGCGCAAAGCAATGGAGTCTGGTGCTTTCAAAAATGAAATCGTCGGTGTGAACGTTCCTGCCGGCAAGTCAGTGCAGCTTGTTGAGACTGATGAGGAGCCCAATGCCGCTGATCTGAGCAAGATGACCACCCTCCGAACAGCGTTCGACAAAGAGGGTACAATTACCGCAGCCAATGCTTCTAAAATAAACGACGGTGCTGCCGCATTGGTGTTGGCTTCTGAAGAAGCGGTCAAGAAATACAATCTGAAACCAATCGCGCGCATTGCGTCATATGCAACCCACGCTCAAGACCCTATGTGGTTTACAACTGCTCCGGTTACAGCAATAGAAAAAGCTGTTTCAAAGGCTAATGTATCGCTGAACGATGTTGATTTGTTCGAGATCAATGAGGCATTTTCACTCGTCACGATGGCAGCAATGAAAAAGCTCAATATTCCCCATTCAAAAGTTAATGTGAACGGCGGAGCCGTTGCGCTCGGTCACCCTATTGGAGCCAGTGGTGCCCGAATTTTGACCACACTGATTCACGCATTGCATGCGCGGGGGCTCAATCGTGGCCTCGCAACTCTATGTATTGGTGGTGGAGAGGCTGTTGCACTTGTCATTGATCGACAAGGATGTTGAAATGAGCCCCTGAGAAACTTCGGGGGAATACCACATTGGCACGCAGACATCCCAAAAATCGTCGTAGTCCGCAGCGTTCGAAAGCAAAAAATAAGAGCCTTCAGTCGGATCGTGCCACAGAAGGTCGTTTCAGCCCTTCCGATGGCCAGCCTCATTCAAAGCGAGGTGACGGCAAAAGTGTTCAATCGACGCAGAACAACGAGCGTTCGGGCCGCAACGGAAGAAGACGCAGCGGTGGTGATCCGTCGCGGCGCTCTGACCGAGGTGGCGATAGGCAGTATCGTTACTCAGGGCGTGGTCAAGGCTTTCAGCAGCATCAGAGCCCGGAGGCAATTCGAAACTCTTTTGAAAAGCTGCTTTCTGAACGACTCGACCCATCGGGTTGGACTGCCTTGGCTGATCGGTTTCGGGAGCGGGTTAAAAACTCCGACTGGAACGAGCCAGAAAAAACAATGGATAAGCCTCATGCGTTGCCGAAACCGGCTCAGCAAAAAGGGTCGCAAGGCTTTCTCGATCAATCCAAAAACTCTAGATTGACTTCTCCCCAGCCACGCACTCCGCAAAAGGTGGGACCTACCGCAGGACTCCCGCAGTTGGGTTCTTTTGAGCCAAGTCGCTCTTATAAGGCGAAAGGAAGTGCGGTTGTACGCCCTGAGGTCAAGTGGCAGTCTGAAAAATCGTTCGGGTCAGTCCCCACAACTCAATCACCGGATCGTGGATTTGCTCTTGCACGCGCGAAACTCGCAGGTCAGTCCATCGCCACAGAGGTAAGAACTCAGGCATTTCAGTCCACCAAAGAGAAATTAGCAAATGAGAGCGGGGGAGATGGCTCTCCTAACTCTGGTTTACAACTGGATCCTTGGCAGGCTGAGGCTTTGAATGCTTTGCTCAATGGTGCCAATGTGGTTGTCGATGCGCCAACATCTGCAGGTAAAACACGAGTCATCGAGGCACTTCTTGATGCAAAACTCTCCGAGGGCTTGAGGCTTATTTACACAAGTCCTGTAAAGAGCTTGAGCAACGATAAGTATCGTGAGTTTTGTGAGAAATACGGCAAAGATCGTGTGGGAATCAACACGGGCGACTTTAAAGAAAATCTCCGCGCACCGATCATCCTAGCAACGCTTGAAACTTACCGAAACAGCTTACTGGGTGTTGAGCCAGATATGCGTCGTCGAGTGGTTGTCTACGATGAATATCATTACCTGCAGGATGAGAGTCGTGGCAGTGCCTGGGAGGAGTCT
>JBEAPS010000328.1:0-8836 GCA_041164285.1 Pseudomonadota bacterium | reverse complement strand
GGTATTTCCCTTGAAGACGTAGAATCGATGTTTAGCACGGACATCACAAGCATCGGTGAAGTTTTTTTCGACGCAATCTCTAAAATATCTGGATTTCGCTCCACCTTCGGAGCATTGTCTGCCCGAATGTCTCACACACTCTCAGCCATAGATGTGGCAAGCGAGAACGTAGCTGCATCTCAAAGTAGAATTAGGGATGTTGATTACGCAACCGAAGTGTCGAACCTTACCAAAGCTAATATTCTTGTGCAGGCTGGAACCAGCCTACTTGCACAGGCAAGCCTCCCAGCACAGCTCGTCCTGAGCCTAATTAAGAATTTAGATTAAACGGCTTCAATGACCCGTCGAATCTCTTCCCGAATGACATCTTTAGCGAGAGAGGGGGTTTCCCTTTTGAGCCATTGAGAGCTCAACTCTTTCAACTCAGCTGACATCGAGTTTCTCAAGGCTTGTCTCAGTTCAATGAGCTCTCCGGACAATTGTTCAACAGCCCTATGACTTACCTCATTGACCACTGCTTGCCTTAACTCAGGGAGAGTTTGATTCAATGCCTGCCTGACAGCTCGGTCCACTGCGCTTGCCACTTTTTCTTCCACGATAGCCTCAACATCTTCTCTTGTCAGAAGCAGCTCGCCAGTTGCCCTCAATCCATGATTGTCCAATCGAGTTGAAACCATGACGTTCTCAAGAGACATGGGTGTGTCATCCCAATCAACCGGTTCAATACTCCGCTCAGCGTCTTTTCTGGAAAATTCCTTAGTTTTCGGTTTCGAGACCTCTTGCTTCTCCTCCGACACAGCACGCTTCAAATGAACGGTACTCAATGAGTCTTCTTGATTAGAAAACTGCAACTGCGGTCGATTGGTCAATGCAGTATTCTCGAGTGCAAGCTGCCTAAGTCCAGTCAAATCAAGCGTAACTTGAGGCTCTTTCCTCAAAGCCGACTTGGCACCAGCAACTGAATTTTCTTGTTTTAGTCTTAATTCATCTAACTCTCGTGTGTTTTCGTCTGTATCTACAAACGATGAATAATCACTCTTTTTAGAGTATTTATCGTCGCTTTCCTTTGCACTGCTGCGCGTCGATGCTGGTGCCGGTGTTGGCGGTGTGGGAGCACTGCTGCGTGCTGGCGGTGTTGGCGGTGTGGGAGCACTGCTGCGTGCTGGTGGTGTTGGCGGTGTGGGAGCACTGCTGCGTGCTGGTGGTGCTGGCGGTGTGGGAGCACTTCTGCGTGATGGTGGTGTTGGTGGTGTTGGTGGTGTTGGTGGTGTTGTTGGTGGCTGTTTCCGAGAGTCACTGTTTTTTTTCAACAAAGAACCACCTTCAGCGGCTAGTAGCTCTTCAACGGCAGTTCTAAGCTCATCACTGTGAAAAGGTTTTCGAAGAATTGAAGTGAATCCATTTTGAGCGAAAGGCTCCATATTTTCTTCGTCTTCTGCCAGCAATAAAATTCGGGGCGAGACAAAAGAAAGTGCTTCAAAATAACTCACAGGCGAGTCACTGACAAAACGCGCATAAGCAATGATCAAATCGATATGCCCGCTTGCCAGAGCCTGCTCAGCTTCCTCCGGAGTGCGTGCCACCCCTATTTCCATCCGGGGATCATCGGCAAAGGTCAGCTTCACAACCCGATGCATAACCGGACTGTCATCCAACAACATTATCTTCGCCATTTTTAGTATCCTCGCCATTATTTAGAGTTTCAGGCATTTAGTATTAGGATAGAATGATGATGTACTGTGTGAGAAGCTTTCTTGGTCATGCACATGACATCACTGAGACGCGGCTGGGAAAAATCAGCACCATTACTAAAATCACAATAAGGACTTCACTCCCATGACATCAGCTATATACGCGGGCTCATTTGACCCATGGTCGATCGGACACGAAGCTGTGCTGAAGGCTGCAATGGATGTTTTTAATGAGATTCACATTCTGGTTGCTGTGAACCCAAGCAAAGCTGGATTACTCGAGCCTATCGTTCGAGCTAGAATAATTGCATCTGCTCTTGATCCAAGTTCCGACTGGTGGTGTGTCAACCCTCCGTTTCACGTCAAATCAAACATTATTATTTCAACGACGCCGGGACTTGTCGTCGAATATGCAGGAAGACACGGCATTCGCAACTTAGTTCGTGGTCTGCGTTCGACGACTGACTTTGAGTCAGAGTTCAATCTTTATTTTTCGAACAAAACTATCGACCCCAAAATACAAACTTGGGCTGTGCTTTGCCCGCCGGAACTGCTTCATTGTTCCTCGACATATGTGCGTTCCGTTGTTGGCAATCCCCTGGCCAAAAAAGTGGGTACAACCTTTGTTGCTCAGTGTGCCATGCTACAGCAACCGATCAGTCTTGGACGCCTGCTGGACTTCATTACTTGGGCTTCCACTTTTCGATTTGAAGTTGAACAGGCCGATCTTAATCTCAATGATTTGCGCGCTTCGATTCAAGGACTTTTTACAACATTGATTGGAAGTAAAGATAAAATCGACAAATGGATAGCCAACGAAGACACTCTGGGGCTCAATGATTTTCTCAATCGAAGCCAGCCAGAAGTGGAGAGCTCTCTCAAATTACAAGAATATCCGAAAGAGACCATAGATAAGGCGTGGGCTTTACTCGCAGGAGGAATGTCCAATAAAAACAGGAATTTAAACATAAGAGACGCCGATCTTACGTTGCTTACAACCTTGGGCGGAACCCTTGGAAAACAACGAGTACGATTGATAGACGTGCGTTTTGCCGAATAGACCTATAGATAATCTGAGTCATAGGGAGACCAGCTCATGAGTACACAACCAATCGACTTTTTAAATCTTGAATCCACTCTCAGCTCTGAACAAAAAATGGTATCCGAAATGGTTCGCCGATTCGTCGACCAAACCTTCAGACCATTTTTGCGTGATGCCTACGAAAAAGGTTCATTTCCGCGAGAAATTATTCCACAGCTTGGAGAGTTAGGCCTTCTGGGAGCACAACTCAAAGGTTACGGCTGCAGTGGTCTCGATAGTCTCAGCTACGGCCTCATAATGAAAGAACTTGAGCGCGGTGACAGCGGACTCAGAAGCTTTGCGAGCGTTCAAGGTGCTCTGGTCATGTACCCGATTCACGCGTTCGGCAGTGAGGAGCAGAAGCAAAAATGGCTTCCTCAGCTTCAACAGGGCCGAGCCATCGGATGCTTTGGCCTCACCGAGCCAGACTTTGGCTCGAATCCATCAGGAATGTTAACCAATGCAAAAAAAGAGGGGTCTGACTGGGTCCTCAATGGCTCAAAAACCTGGATCACAAATGCCTCCATCGCCGACGTTGCGGTGGTGTGGGCAAAAACGGACCAAGGAATCCGTGGCTTTCTCGTGGAAAAGGGAACTAAAGGATTCGAGCAGCGTGCAATCCATGGAAAATTAAGCTTAAGGGCATCTGTCACTGGATCTTTGTTTTTTCAGGAATGTAGAATTCCAGCGGAGAATATGCTGCCTGAAACTGTTGGCTTAAAAAACGCGCTCATGTGTCTGAACCAGGCACGCTACGGAATTGCGTTCGGAGCGTTGGGAGCTGCAGAAGATTGTCTGCAGGAAGCCCTTGACTACAGCAAAAACCGAATCATGTTTGACAAGCCACTCGCATCTTTTCAGCTCATCCAGCGCAAACTTGCTTTGATGGCGACACAAATAACGACTGGTAACTTGCTGGCTCACAGACTTTCAGATCTCAAAACCGCCGGAACCCTGCAACCTGCACAAATCAGCATGGCCAAGCAAAACAATGTATTGTTGGCACTTGAGGCTGCTCGCACTGCTCGCGATATTCTTGGCGCAAATGGAGTGAGTGACGAGTACAGGAGCATGCGCCACGCGTGTAATCTTGAATCTGTCTATACTTACGAAGGCACCAACGATATTCACCTATTGATTGTTGGACAAAGTCTGACGGGAATTCAAGCATTCTCATGAAACTAGTTGATACCCACTGCCACCTCTGCAGTGAAAAGTTAGCAAGTGAAGCTGCAGAGCTTATCTCACGTGCGCGCCATGCTGGTGTTGAAAAGATTATCAACATCACATTCGACAGAGACACATTTCTACGTGGTCTTGAACAGGTTAAATTGCATCCTGAGCTCGCTCTGACGGTCGGTATTCAGCCCCACGACGCAGATCAGTTCACCGAGACGTTCGCAACTGAAATTGAAACAGTTGCAAGCGTCCACAAAGATGTTGTCGCCATTGGCGAAATTGGCCTTGATGGATTCCATAAATTTGTCGACATGCAATCACAAATAAAATGCTTTGAAGCTTTTCTTGAAATAGCCCTGCGGTGCAATTTACCTGTCGTTGTTCACGTTCGCGAGACCTTTGATGATGTTTACGATCGACTTAAATGGTTTTCAAACCGCGGTGGAACAGGAGTCATTCACTGCTTTACCGGCACGATCGATGAAGGCAAAGCTTTCTTGGATCTCGGATTCTATCTATCCTTTTCAGGGATTGTCACATTTAAAAATTCGGACGAGTTGCGTTCCGTTGCAAGATACACACCCTCCGATCGCCTTTTAATCGAAACCGACAGTCCATACCTGGCACCAGTTCCATATCGTGGAAAGCAAAATGAACCAGCATGGGTGAAAGAGGTTGCTCGATGTATCTCGGACGTGCGCGAAGTGCCTTTAGAATCAATTGCAGAAATAACGACTAACAATGCCCTTAAACTTTTTAAAAAGCTGCAGCTGCACTGAGCTCTGCTCTATGCCTGCTTTTACACAGGTGTGTCTCTGATGCAGTCACTCCCAATCGACTCTGTAAAAAATGACGTGATTGATGTTCTTAGGCAAAACTCAACTCTCATTCTTCAAGCACCTCCCGGAAGCGGTAAAACCACACGCATACCTCGTTTTCTCATGGATTCATTTGAAGGAAAAACACTCATTCTAGAGCCTCGTCGACTCGCAGCTCGACTGTCAGCGGAAAGGGTTGCATTCGAGTTACAACAGAGCTGCGGTGAAGATGTTGGATTCCACATCAGGCATGAGCGGATGCTAAGCTCTCAAACGCGCGCTGTGTTCATGACCGAGGGTTTATTCTTGCGCACTTTGCTCACCAATCCGACTCTCAGTGACATCAACTTTGTGGTTCTGGATGAGTTTCATGAAAGGCACATCCACTCTGATGTTGCCTTTGCTCTCACGAGAGCTCTTCAAAAGAACTCTCGTCCTGATCTGAAATTAATTCTCATGTCTGCCACTTTGGATACAGGGAAACTTCTAGATTCCATTCCGGACGCCGCTCTCATTAAGACAGACGTGTTCACCCATCCCGTAACAATTGAGTTCGAACCAGCAACTGATCATCGCCCCCTTGAAGTGAGGGTTGCACTCGCAGTAGATGCACTGCTATCAGACGCCCGATGTCCAGGAAACATTTTAGTTTTTCTGCCCGGTTTAGCCGATATTCGGCGCGCTGCTCAAATGGTCTCACAATCGAAACACATTCGAACATTTCAATTACTTGAGCTCAGGGCCGACTCACCCCATTCAGAACAAAAGAAAATTTTTGAAGAGTCCCCTCTCAGAAAAGTTATTTTGGCAACAAACGTTGCTGAGACAAGTGTCACACTCCCCGGAATTACGGGCGTAATAGATAGCGGACTCGCGAAAGTCGCAGGTCATGCACACTGGAATGGCCTTCCAACTCTCGAGATCAAGCCCATCAGTCAAGCGAGTGCAATTCAGCGTTCCGGCCGCGCTGGGAGAACAGCTGCTGGAATTGCTCGCCGACTTTATACACGTGCTGACTACCAAAGCCGATACAGCCAAGAAAAACCGGAAATACAGCGCAGCGACTTAACGCAGGTATTGCTGGAAGTGACGGTCGCTTTGAACATGATCACACTGAACGAGAAATTAAAATTCGCAGACCTGGAATGGATCGACCCGCCCTTACCAGAGTCGATGGCTGCCGCACAGTCACTTCTACTCCAACTAGGAGCCACAGATCACAACGACATGCCGACTCCTCTCGCAGCACAAATGACCCGATGGCCTGTTCATCCAAGACTGGCGCGAATTTTAGAAGAAGGCGCACTCACCGGACGAATCCGGGAGATTTGCCTCATTGTGAGCATCCTTAATGAAGGCTTTTTGATCCGTCGCAGCTCAATGACAGCAGCCACTGTATCCGACTGCGATCTGGTTTTTCAGGCGAGCCTGTATTCATCGGCTACCAATAAAAATGATTTTTTGAATAAATCTGAGGCTCAGCTCATCGACGAATCCCAACTCAAAAAAATTGAACGGACCGACGCTGCGTTGCGACAAATTGCAAACATTCGTTCACCCAAAGTCACTCTTCCTTCGCCAATCGACGATTGCAGTCCTTTCGCGCGTGAAATCTTAACAGGCTTTTCTGACCGTATTGTTGTATTTCGCAAGCCGAAGAACAAAAACTTCACTCCAGAAATTGTATTTGCAAGAGGTGGATTAGGCCAACTTTCCCCAGCAAGCACAGTTCAAGATTCTAAATTTGGAATAGCTCTTCAAGCTGAACAGGTCAGAAGACAAGGGGCAACACATTTTACAACTGAGGTAACAGCGGTCTCAGGCTTGAGCCCTGAACTCATTAAAGATTTTTTCGCTCCCCAACTTATAAAGGAGTCCATGGTCGTTTGGGATGAGCATGCAGAAAAAGTGAAGTGCATTGAGCGCACACTTGTAGACTCACTCGTGATTGAAGAAAAACCCACGGCAGCAGCTCCGGAGACATTAGAGCAAGAGCTCTTCAACCAATTACGCGCACGTTGGCCTAGGCCTTTCCATGATATTACCTCCATCACTTATTTTCAGACGCGACTGGAGATTCTGAGAAATAAGTTTCCAGATGCACCGGAAATCGATTTATTAGGAGGAGACTTTGAACTCTTTCTCACTCACCTTTGTGAAGGAAGAAAATCCTTTTCAGAAATTACAAGCATCACATTGAGTCAACACATTGAAGAGTTTTTACCATATGAACTCAGAGAACTTATAAACAGGGAACTCCCGCACAGATTAAAACTCAATTCAGGTCGCATGGTCGAAGTTCATTACATTGAAGGACAGCCACCATGGCTCTCTTCGAGAATGCAGGATTTTTTCGGAACGATGAAAACTCCTCATGTGCTTAGCGGAACCATTCCGGTCACCGTGCACCTTCTTGCACCAAACGGACAAGCCGTCCAGGTCACAACTCAGCTAGAAAGCTTCTGGCAAAACACATATCCCGACGTTAAAAGAGAGCTCTCGCGTCGCTATCCTCGTCACTATTGGCCAGATGATCCAAGCAACGCAGAGCCAATCACCCGGCGACCGAAGCCAAATCAAACACCGGCAAGTACATCGCGATCAAAATAACGCCAACAATACCACCAATAACAACGAACATGATGGGTTCAACTGCCTTAAGCAATGCCGCGAGTGCAACATCAACTTCTTCCTCATAAAAATCAGAAACTTTCTCAAGCATTGTATCCAACTGACCAGAAGTCTCTCCAATTGAGATCATACTGGTCACCATTTTGGGGAAGTATTTTTCCTGACTCAGTGGCAAACCCATACCTTTACCTTGAATGACACCCTCACGCACACGGCCAATGCATTCCTCTAGAACCTTATTGCCAAGCACTTTGCGGGACACCAGCAACACATCAGTGATACCAACTCCAGACGCGACTAGAGTTGAAGTCGTACTTGAAAATCGGGCAATACTAATTTTTTGAATGAGATTTCCTACGAGAGGTATTTTAAGTAGAATAGTATCCCAGCGATAACGACCAGATGCAGTAGCTATCCAGCGTTTGAACAAATAACCACCGCCAAGAAGTCCACCTACGAGAAGAAGGAAATTTTCCTTTAAAAAACTGCTTGCATCTAAAACAAAGACAGTAAGCTCTGGCAGATTCTGACCCGCCTCCAAAAAAGTGCTCGCAAGTATCGGGACGATCACTACCAACATAAAAACTGTCAAGACAATTGCAATTGTAATCACCATTCCTGGATAGAACATTGCACCAAAAAGCTGCCTCTTAAGTTTCGCGTTTTTTTCAATGTATCCGCTCAATCGCTTTAAAATGACGTCAAGTTGACCTGACGCAGTGCCTGCGCGCACGAGAGAGCAATACAGCTGATCAAATACTTTGGGGTTTTTCTCCAATGCATCTCCTAATTCGAGACCACGTTCAACCTGTCCACGAACAGACGCAATCGCACGTGCCATCACTGGATTGGAGGCTTGGTTTTCAAGAATTTCAAGCGACTTGATAACAGAGACTCCCGCGTCAATCATCACAGAGAGCTGTTTTGTAAACGTAACCAAGTCGCTATCGGAAACCGTTTTCTTCTCAAGAAGATCACTCAGAAACTTTGGCAAAGGTATTGAGCCAGAGTTTCCTCCGGTATCACTTTTGATTTTTGGTGTTGCAACACCCATCAACTTTAAAATTTGCTTTGCCTCGACAATGCTTTTTGCATCAAGGCGACCCGAGACCTTTTGACCAGACCGGTCTCGGCCTGAATAGTCAAACATAGCCATAGATCACCTCGTTCGAATCCATTTTTGTCAGCCTGCCTTTCCATGCCCAACACGTTGAAGCAAACCGCGTAATTCCTCAGGATCGTATGAAGCGGCTACGGCCGTATCGATTGAGATTGATCTTTTTTGAACTAAATTCACCAAATTTGTATTCAGAGTTTGCATTCCGCTCTTCTCGGCTCCCATTTGCATACTCTGATAAATCATGTGGATCTTATCTTCCCTTATCTGACTTCTGATTGCAGCGTTGGGAATCAGGATTTCTAGAGCCAGAGCACGT
>JBEAPS010000327.1:0-3250 GCA_041164285.1 Pseudomonadota bacterium | reverse complement strand
AAATTAAATAACGGCCCATAGCGCGGGATCTTCACCCAGCCAAAAAATCAGGTCTGCAAGTGACATGCGTGAACGCACGAACGGGGCAAAGCGCACAGCCCATCGGAACTCCTGAGCCGTGGTGGGCTGCGAAAGCTCCTCCGGAGTTGTAGGCAGTCCAGCAAGCTCAATCAGACGCTGAATCTCGTCAGAAGACAGAACCAACTGACGCAACCGAGCACGAACCTCGGGCCACTCGCTTTGAAATTCTATCAACTTGTCTTGGACAGCATTCCAGCGGGCATGTTTTTTTAAATAATCCTGAGAGAACAATTCACAGGCTTTATCGATTTCTTCTTGAAAAGCCTGCAAACCCTCCTTCCGTTCCTCAGGCGAAAGCCCGAGTTCACCCGCTCCAAAATATGGAGCATTCAGCATGAGGTTCCGAATTGTTCGCTTCGCCCGCTCCTCGCTGAGTGGCCGCACCGATTGCAACTCGATGCTCTCCAATGAGAGAAGATGATCGTAAGACTGAGCACTCACCAAGCTTGCCAATGCCACCTGCTGACCATGCCAAGCCAAGGCGCGGCCGCTCATAAGTCGCAAATAATCGAGAGCGTGACTCACCGTGTGCTCATAGCCACTCAATGGTGTTGTTTCGCCCGAGACGGACATGGCAACTCCTGCCATCGCAAGCGTTGCAGAGAGATCTCTCATTGCAGGTAATTCTACTGGCCACTGTCGGAGTGCAGATGCGTGTTGACGTAATAAATAACCAAAGGGCTCCATCAAGCGATATGCAAGCTCATCGTAGCGCTCGGCAACCCCTAGCTTCCAAGCTAAGTACCAGTCTCCATATGCAACAAAGCGAGCAAGCAAATCGCCGTAGCCTGCTCCTGTCATTTCCTGAGGAGCAGCACTGATCACAGGAGAGTACCAAATGCACGTGTCAACTTTCCTCGAAATCCGGGTGCGCTTTGCGCCAGCTTCTTCAAGAACAGCAAAGTGCGACGTAAATGCAGTGACAGTTAGAGCAGTTGGCATCACTATAAAAGGGGTATTACTCCAACCGAGCTCAAAGATCGTATGTTTTACAATATCCGTCACAGAACCGCTTCCCACAACCAACACAGCGGCTGCCGAATGAGAGCCCAATAGCTGTTTCAGGTGTGCGACCGCATGGACCGAAGCATGCACTTCTTCAGGCTTGCAACCGAGCACATCAGACAACACAACGTGCTCAAACTTTATATTGAGTGAACTAAAAATAGAGCGAACTTTTTCATCGATAGAGAGAGCTGTATCGCCAGATTTTTTGAACACACCATCAGAAAAGATGAGAACAGACCTTCGCTCAGAACTGAACAAATCATTCAATTGAAATGATAGCTCATCTGCAGTTTGCACGTAGAGGTTCACCGTGACGTTCTCAGGCTGTGCAGCGCCCATTTCCGCCAGAAGGGTGCGCTCGAGCAATTCAAATCCATGCACAGCACTCGTGTTTGTCACTGTTTATCCTCCGTTACTAAATGAACACATCGCTGCTGAAGCTCAATTCGTATAAGAGCTATTATTGATACAATAGCAATCAGTAGAGCTATGCCACTTGAAGTCGAGAGCGTTGTACCAAAAAACAGACCGCGAGGATCACCTCGAAACATCTCATTAAAAAACCTGTTTGCAGCGGTCAGAAGTCCCATTAATGCAGCCACCCGACCGGCTCCGCAGAACTGGCTAGCTTCACCAAAACGAGCTTGTGAGTTCTCTTTCAGAGCGTGAAGTTTAAAAAACAACCACATACCGAATAGCCCGATCAAAAACGACGCCAGAGCTTCTTCAAGCTGAACGGGAAATCGATAGATGCCACCGTCTCGCAACGATGGAAATGTGACAGCCCACCAATGTGGATTGCTTTGGTCTGCAATTGCTAGACCAAAATCATCGCCGTTGAGATGACAGCCAATCCGACCCACGCCTAGGCCAAACACGCCGCCAATCATACCGCAGTCGAGCGCCAGCTTCAGAGAAATACCCATGAAACGACAGAAAAAAAGCCCACAAATTACAGCACAAAGAGCACCGCCATAAAACGTCATGGGACCAATTTGAAAAAGCTGTGAAAGAAAACCTAGGAAGGTCGTCACTTCCAACTGTTCAACAGCGATGCTCAACGCACGCGCTCCGAGCCAGCCAGACACATAACAAATGACAAAAAGATTTGGCACAGCATCAAAAAGCTTTTCGGCGCCAGCAATGCCTGACCTAATTGCTCTGCGGGCACACAACCGTGTGACAGCAAATGCAGTAAAGGCAGCCAGCATAAAAAAGAAATGCCAGGAGGGCACCTCCCAGCCAAATATTTCAAACAGAATTGGTCTCATGATGATTCCCTACTTCACCAGCCGGGCATCACCCGCAACTTCACCTACTCGAGGCAGCTGCGGTGGCCGAACCATTTGAATCGGTCGAGATAGATGCTTTTGCAGGGCGAAGCTCTGCTGCAAATGTCGTGTTGATCGTAGAAATCCAACGGGGCCCTACAACACCAATAACAAGGCTCGCAGCTGCAATAATCCCAACAATAATTCTTACATAGCGTGCATCTTCATTATTCTGTGGATTGACAGAACTGCGGGTTGAAGGTTTCAGCCAGATCTCAACGAGAACTGAGAGATAATAAAAAAGAGAAATACAGCTGAGTACCACCATGACGATGGCTAAGCCCACCAAACCCACCGACACAGCAGAATTGATCAAAAGGAACTTGCCAAAAAAGCCTGCCGCTGGAGGAATACCTGCAAGGCCAAGAATGAACACGGTGAGGCAAACTGCGATAAAGGGAGACTTTTTACCAAGTCCTGCAAGCTCTTCTTTAAGCAAATCTTCGCGGCTGTTGTCTTCAAGCCAAGCTAAAACAGCAAAAGTTCCAAGGTTCAATATTGTATAAATAACAGTGTAGGCAAGCACAGCTTGACGCGCTTCCTCGCTTTGCGGCGCAAGGGCCAAGGTTGCAAAGGCGAGACAAAAATATCCAGCGTTAGCAATCGACGAATACGCAAGCATGCGCTTCACGCTATTGTGCACAAGGCCGAATACCGAACCTATGAGAATCGACAAAGCTGCCAGCGCCCAAAACACTTTGGCCACCCATGCGCCGCCCTCTGCAGACACAAATCCGTGACCCAAAACTCTCAACATCACCATAACGATGCCCACTTTGACGAGTGTTGACATGTAGCCGGTCAGAGTGGAATGCGCGCCCTGATAAACA
>JBEAPS010000326.1:0-19226 GCA_041164285.1 Pseudomonadota bacterium | reverse complement strand
GCTGACATTGGCTGCCTCTATAGGGCCCCGTGCAGTAGATGCTGTTTACAACATTACAAATGAGAGGGTCGCTTTGTCGGCCGGCAACACAATTTCCGGTATAACCGATTTCATCGGGTTGCGAGCAGGAAAACTCCTGACAGTGACCAATGATACCCTTGCGAGTGTCGGTGATATAGGCGCCGCGAGGATCGCCTTTCTCTCCCATTCTCTTCCAAACACGCGTGTCCCAGACGTGATATCCCTCTTTTCCACCAACCAGAAATGAATACCCATTGAATTTAGTATCGTAAAAGAGACTCTTCGCGGTAGAAAAAGGTTGTTTGCTCCCTGGTTCTTGTTCTTGCAGGGATTGGTAGAGACGCTGCTGCAGAAAATACGAGCGCCCCTGATCGAATGTAGATCTCACAACGCATTCGAGGTTTTCTGGCTTCTTGGCAACCGACGAAACGCGTTCAGGTGCGACACCGTTGCGATCCCACTCACAGTATTCCTCTTGGTTCAGCCAACCTCCGTTCACGGGTTTGAGTTGATGATCGATTGCTTTGCGTCGATTCCCTGCGCAACTCCACTGTGCCACAAATCCATTTTCAGCTGAATGACTCGGAGAATCGAAATGCGTTCGAACAACAACACCGCGATCGCCTCGAAATCCATGAGACCCGTCGCGTACCGCAAACGTTCCGAGACGTAACAGTGCGACAGAATCCAAAGGTGCACAGTCAAATGAAAAAGTCTGACGCGCCGATGTAACAAGATAATATTTTCGCGCAGTCGAACTCGAATCAGCTTTTGTCGGAAGCAAGAGACTACCCGCTTCCTGAGTGGAGAATTTCACGTCACTTTTATCCACTTTCAGGAAACCCCAACGCCCAGCCGCTTCGTCGGGAGGAATCTGAAGATCAAATCCACGATAATTGGAGAAATCAAATCGATATGCAGGATCAGTTGGTATCATAGGCCGCGGTGAATCGATGGCCGTCATAAAGTTGAACTGAACCGATCTACCCTCAGACGTGACTGCACGCCCGCCAAATCCTAGCACATAGGGCACAACTTTGGTGCCATCACTTCTGCGAATTCGCCAAACGAGAACCAACTCGCCACCTGCTTGACATTCTGTCAGCCGTGTTACCTCGAATTGTTGTTCAAACTGTTGCTGTGTCAGATTTTGAAGTTGAGCGTCTGAGTTGAAGCTCCTCTGTTTACACGAGAGTAACAGCAACGCTAATATCACAAGGATATGGCTCTTTGTCATTTTCATCTCCCAGGTTCATTCGCTCAAGGAAAAATGCAGTACTCAAAGCCTAGCAAATTCACGAAAACAAACTATGTCAGCCAAATGAACAAAATCAAAACTACAATCATTTTGAATTTCGAAACTTAAACAGTAGAGAAGTTGTCGCTCTAAACTGTAATCTTCGTAAAACCCCAATACGTTGGAGCGCGGACATCGATTGCATCGATTCGCTGACTCACACCGAAAAGGACGAGGTTCAGTATGAAGCAAATTGCAATCCTATCAGTAGATCACACAAAAGCGCGCTTCTACATTGTCAAAGATGCAGAGCGCCCCATCGAACAATGGAGTCCGGTGATTTATCCAATTGATGAATTCATCAACGTACATTGGCTCGAACAGGAAAAAGAAAGCCTTAGCGGCGGAAACCGAATGTCTTATCACATTGGCCTCGCTGGTAACTCAAATACAGTACATGGGTATGATGACCACCTTGATTCCCATCAGCAAGAAATTGACAAACGTTTTTCACGGGAAATCAACAACAGACTGCGATTGCTTATGCAAGAGTCAGACCCTGTAAAGCTCATTATTGCCGCGGATAGTAAAATTCTAGGCCGTCTGAGGGAACAAATGGGTGATGAATATAAATCGAAAGTGGAAGTGCAAGAGGTGGCGCTCAACCTATGTCATTTGAAACCCGTTGAGATACACGAAAGGCTTGCCCATCTCTCTCTCATTCCAAAGCGGATAGCACCTGAAAACCAGCTCACCAGTCCACTCAGCCGTACAGGACAATGGCGTCGCAAAAAATCTTCTCAAAAGCAGCATAAAGAAAAAAATGTTCAATCTTTGTAAACCTACTTCGCATAACAAGCTAAATTTACGAAAATAAAAATTCATGCTGTAAAAAAACTCAATTTTAATGATGGTTTTGCCGAAGAACCTGCGTGCGGTTTAAGAGAGGGCTTTTGCGTGCAGAGAGCGTGGAAAGACATTGTGCACACGATAGGGCAGTTCGCTCGGGATCCGGGAAGCGTAGGAACCGTCGTTCCCTCCTCTCGCTTCCTCGCTCGGCGCATGATGAACGCAGCCGATATTACCAATGCAAAGGTGGTTCTCGAAATTGGAGCAGGGACAGGGGCTATCACTCGAGAACTCCTCAAACACGCCAATGAAAACGCAAAAATCATCATTATTGATAACAACATTGAATCAATTGAGATTCTTAGAAGTAAATTGGCTCAATCAAAACAAGTCACACTCGTCCACGGCAATGCACTCAATATCCGTGAAATTCTGAGTGCACACAGCATTGAGAAAGTTGACTCACTCGTCTCAAGCCTCCCTTATACGAGTCTTGGAAGTGAATTAACGAAGAGCATTTTAATGCGAGCTTCTCAGGTTTTATCGCCAAATGGGCATTTTGTCGCATTTCAATACTCCCCTGCAATAAAAAAAACAATTGAATTGTATTTCAGAATTGAACGAGCAGAGTTTGAGTTTCGAAACTTTCCGCCAGCCATCGTTTATCGGTGTATTCCAAAAACTGATTCAGAGATTGTCAACACTCTGATGAAAAGCGCATGAGGCTTAAATATCATGAAAGTTATTAACACTCGTGAGCTTACATTGGCTGTCGGACTGTGTGGACTTCTTGCTCAGACGTCATGTAAGCAAAATCAGTTTCAAAGCAATCAAAAAATTTCACAACCTGTTAAAGTCAGTCAATCAGTGAGCTGCAGCGACGAAAAATCTGTGAATATTCGATTGAAAAATAAAAAAACAAACGAGTTTGTACTCAGCAAATCTTGTTCACTAGATGCTTCTACAACCAAAACTCCAGCAGATATTGTTTTTGTAATTGATATCACAGGAAGCATGGAGGATAGCCTCAACACAGTCAAAAATGGGGTAGAGCAATTTGCGCTTCGTCTCAGACAGGATAAAGGCTGGGATGCAAGATTCGCAGCTGTGGGATATCGAGACGCTGTGGTTTCTCAGATCGCATTCGCTGACGAAAAGACTCTCACCCAACAGATTCAAAGCTGGGAAGCTGACGGTGGCCGTGACCCTCAAGAGGCTGGGCAGCAAGGACTTAAAACTGCACTCGATATCATTACAGCAGATTCGGTATCCAACCCTGCACGGGCCAATGCAAGCAAGACGATTTTGTATATAGCTGATGCAGTTGCCTACGCACCGAGCGGGTTACATTCAGACTTTTCCACAAACATGTTGGAGGAGAGTTTTTCCAAAATTCCTCAGCCTCTCAAATCACAGCTTCGATTCTATCACTCTACAGCAAAAGAAGTAGACCAATGCCTCGAGACGTCTATTTTTGGTTGTACCCGAAAAGGGAAGTCACCACAGTATGCGGCGTATCCGCAAATTTCGCAGTTTGCACAGCGTATTGCACTTCCCGGTAAAGGGTTCGAGTTTCCATTTTCTGAATCCATTCTCCTCAATGAGTTTGTGGACGAATTTACACCGGAACAGAGCTGTGTATTGACGGGGGCGACCGTGAAAGACAAAAGCGGAAAGGAATTAGGACGCATCTCAAATGAGGGTCGTTTCGAGACCACCGCAGCGATTGCCGCGGCAGGCGAACTGACGTTTGAAGTTGACAGATGCTGTTCAGCAGCTGCAAACAAACCTTCCTCAGAAACAGAAAGCTGCAAAACGAACAAAACTACCTTCTCTGTCAAACCAGACTAGCTGCTACAGCTTCGCCACCAATGTGCACTGCGTCCACCTAGCGGCCGGTCTACCAAGGCTTCGAGTTCGTGAATAATTTTCCAGATTTTTGTCAATTCAACCGAGTCAAATTGAGCGTCCTTCATCTTTGAAGCCAAGAGCACAAAATCCTCTGTTGCAAGATTACCTGCAGCACCGGGAGCAAATGGACAGCTGCCTAACCCGCCCACCGAGGCATCGAATATCGACACGCCTAGGGAATATGCGACTGTAACATTCGCTATCGCAAATCCCTGTGTGTCATGAAAGTGGGCAGCCAAACGTTTTGTACCGAAACGTTCTACCAGTGGCAAAAAGCGCTCTTTGACTTCGATAGGATGCGCGTGTCCCAGTGTATCTGCCAAAGCGACTTCATCAATTTCAGGAGCGTCTAGAAGGTTTGAGGCAAACTCATGGACTCGTTCAGCTGCAACCAATCCTTCGTAGGGACAGTTCCATGCAGTTCCTACGTCAACCCTCACAAATAGACCTTCTTTTTTAGCAGCACGTGCTAGGTCTGTTGTTCGGCGCAACCCTTCATAAGAGCCAATGCTAGAATTTTTCATAGCCATGCTTTCAGATGGAAACACCACCAAACAAACACCATCTACGCCAACTGCAAGAGCGCGATCCAATCCCTTCTCATTAAAAATGAGACCAGTGAGCTTTGTTTGATCGCGCAGTGGATGTTGAGCAAGCAGTTTAACAAGCTCATCAGTATCCTCCAATTGTGAGGCAGATTTAACAAAGCTGCCCACCTTGATTTGTCGCAAACCCGCTTCCATCAGCGATGTTACTAAATGATGTTTGTTCTCAATTGAAAAAGGCCGCCGTTCGCTCTGAAGACCGTCTCGAGGACCAACTTCCCAAAGTTTCAGAGAGGGGAGACTATCCGAAGCATCGCGTCGGACGAGAGTTGATATCGGTGACATGTCACGACTCCAGCCCCGCACAACATAAAAATCTGCCGAGAGTCGTCACTCGACAAACCCTGAAGAACAGCTTCAGAAAGAATCTCTCGCGCAAGGCGAACGAGAGACCACAAAACAACCACAACCAAGGAGTGCTATCGGAACAACCTGCATTCGCCTGAACGTCCAGCCTAGGTGCCTGATATCTAATGATTTACCTTAAATTTGTAAACAACTATTTGAGTGCCCACATCCAAAGCAGCAGCGTCAGGTCTCTTGCAAGACAATGGCCATTTTCCAACACGCGAATTCCTTTGAACTTAACGCTGGAGCGTTTGAAAAGTTGACGAGTAAATATGATATGCTTGCTCTAAAGAAATGACCTCGGCTCCCATATTACGAATTTCATTCAAATGAATTTTGCTGATTTCTTGACTGCGATCCGCAACAGCTTCAGTCAAAACGAACGTTCGAAACCCTTGGCTGATAGCATCAGTTGCGGTGGATCGAATGGACCCTCCAGTCGTAAAACCTGCTATAAAAACAGCATTGCATCCCTTTTTTTTCAAAGTAAAAGCTAAATTCGTCATGGCAAATGCACTCGCATAACTCTTAATCAACTCCTGTGACGAATGCGCACCTCGTAGGCTTGCAGAGTGGCGTGGAATGAGCGCGTCATCCGCATAATGATTCCACCCAGAGTCAGCACGCTTCTCTCCAAACACGAGCACCTTTTCAGATCCCTCACAACGAGACGTGCTTTCTGCACTTGTGCAGTTTGGCCTCGTGTAAATGATAGGGTGACCCTTGTTGTTCAAAAACTTCGCCACCGACATGATGCGGTCGAGCGTCTGGCATGCATTTCTCAAAAAAAGTGGGGAGTGAGGATCTGTGTAAGCTCGAATCACATCGACAAAAATGAGCGCGGGCGCGAACCCCTTTATTTGACGGATTCCTAATTCATCATAATAATTTTGATTCATAGCTGTATCTTTTTCCTGGGATTTTACTTTAATTGCAAGGAGCCGGACGGGAGACCAAAGACTTCAAAGTATTTGGTCCCCGCGTTTAAATCGGCCGCAAAAATATTCAAGTAATCTGAGCAAATCCATTTCCCTTTATCATTTAAATTTCGCGAGCGGCAAGGCGACTCTTTCACTCCCGGAGAAAAGTGACTCAGTTGCTCACCTGTGAGCTCGGGGAAGCCTTGGTTAGAAAGAGAACCCGTCCAATACAGTAAAGTGGGTCTGCCCGTGTTTTTATCAACTATGGCAACGTAACCCTTGGCATTTTGGTCTTTGAAGGCATTACCAGCGAGTTCCAGCGCATAATCGCAGCCCAAATCTATTGGGGTATCTTTAATAGCGAAGTGCAAGATATTTTCCTGCGATTGCTGATCCGGCGCACCCCGCTGAACAGACACACCCAGAACAGGCGCACCCAGAACAGTTTGAATACTACCAGCTAATGGTTCAAGCTTAATATCATCACATTTCGCTTGAGAGCTGACTTTTTTCTTGTGAACCTTCATTTTGACCATGCGATTGCTTTGGGGATTTTTACCGCCAATAAACAGCTCATTGAACGAAATTTGAATTTCTTCTGCAGACAAAGCAGCAATTTCGTTTCGCGAAAAAGTAAAGTTCAGTCTGAGTGGTTGAGCATCACTCACCACAAATGAATCAGGTTTTTGTCCAGGAAGTCCAAATATTGTCCCTTCGATTGGCTGCACCTCTGGCGAGCCTATGTGCAGCTGGGCCGAACGCACAATCACAACATTGCTCTCGCTGTTGCCTAAGCTCATGACACACTCAATAGCACCAGTAGTTGAATCTGCTGGACCATCCTCCAAAAAGAAACAATCACCTACAAGGTTGGCTCCTGCCACTTCTACTGGTGGACTCTCTTCATCAAAATAGCTCTCGTCTTCTATGACGCCATCGGTGACTTTCTGACCGTCGGAGGAATCTTGTGGCTCTGATACATTGGACTGAAAAAACCTCCCCTCTCCGCGTGCTGCGAGAAAATCCTGACTCGAGCAAGCGCTTAAGCCCACTCCAAGCGTGGCCAAAACCACCAGCTGTCCGAGATTAGCCGTCACTTTCATATTCAATACCTCGCAGTGGATCATTCGGAAATATCTGCTGGATAATAAGAAGTTGGAAATTAATTTCATACTTTCAATGCGTTATGGTAAAGTATTGCGAGTGAACTTCAATTTCTCGAATATGTTTGGAGCGACTGTCTCATGATCATCACTCTCTGGGGCCTACCTTTCATTGCGAAGGCGAGCATTATCAGTGCTTACTATTTCGGACATACTGAGGGCTATCAGTCAGGGAGCTACAGCCCGGTGAGCTACACGGTGCTCAAAGCTGACGACTTGCCCCACCGCGATGAGGGCAGAGACTTGGGCACGAGTTGGGGTGGTGTTGAAGCCAAATACTCGTTAAAGCTTTCCACTCAAAACTCGTTTTTTGAGTCAGAACATCCCCTATTAAAAAACAACAAAATGACGACGACGCTCTCAATGGAGCTCTCGCCCGTATCTATAAACGTGGCTGGAATAACCTCTTGGGAGCCCGTGCCCTTTGCAAAACTGGACCTTGGTGCGGCGACTGGAACGGGCTGGTCACTTCTTGGCTTCAATGGGCTCGGACGAAATTTTGAGAACGAAGCGGATGTTCGGAAGGAGCCTGTTTCTGGGCTCGTCAATAAGGTCTGGATTGAGCCAGCACTCCAGTTCGACTGGGCTGCAATTCAGCCCGGGGAGTGGAACCATATTGTTGCATTCTCATCAGCTTCCTTCGAATATCGGAACTTCACAGGTGCCAAAAACGACCAAGTGGCATGGGAGTTTGAAAACGATCAGGGAGCAAACCTGAATGGTTGGCGAAGATTGGAAAATTATCTTGTTGGCTACCAAATGCCACTCGACTTTTCGCTAATTGGAATCCTTGCAACTACTGAGCAACTCATCACGCACAAAAACGATTCAACGATGGCAAATTCAGGATGGGGTTCAGATTTTAAAATATGGAACTTTGGACCAATGGGAATATACAACCTGAGCGAATCATCAAGAATTATCAATCTTATTCAGTGGAGAACGGAGCAAGGATATACCGATGAAACCGTTGCAAATAGATACTTCCGAAACCGTGTTTACAACCGTCCCGTGACACGACTTTACAGAATTGCTTTTAACTATGAATCTACTTTCTAAACTATTTTCAAAGTTGAAATTTACCCAAATTTACTTTGAACCCGCTGAAATGAAGCACGCACATTGACTGGTTCAGCTAGTTTTTCAAGTGTTTCATACATCAGACCCAATGCGACGCCAAGTTGAACAAAATCACCTTTCAATGATTTCTTCTTCTCTTTGGCGCTCATAAAAATATCGTGAAAGGTCTGTACAAAGTGTGAAATCTTAAATTCCACATGCGTCTGATCACCTTCGCCAAAATGATGGATGAAAGTGTCAAACGCCCATTCCAAACCAAGATCACTCAATGCTTGAACCATAGTGTCTCGCTTTTCTAAATAAAACCCTTCGTACAACTGACACATGGCTGCAAGAAATTTCGAATCAAACTCTCCAATGAGAGGTGCAGGACTCCACACCCAAGCCCCATTTGAAAAATGAAAGCGACTCAAACGTAAGTCGAGCAACATATGCCGCCCAGCGTATAGCTGTGCGAAATAGAGATCGACAATAAGCGTTGCTAACTCACAGCGCTGCTCAGAGGACAAATCTATAAAGGAGTTTGACGACTGCTTACTTTCATCTTGATTCATTCCTGAACTCAAAACGGTGAGCCTGTCACTCATACAAAAATCTTCAATAAGAGCCGCGTAGAGCGAATGGTTTTGAGTCCGCTTGGCCAATGCAGTTGCCTGTCCAACGAGTTCAAATGGTGGAATGATTTTAAAAAATGCAGGCGAAACGAAGTCGAGCAAAAACGACCAGTCCGACTGCTTAAGGAGTCGATGAAGCATTTACAGATCTCCGGCCGTTGTAGAAACTAATTTACAGGGTGATTACAACGCGGCCCGGAAATGCAGCTGCGCCTCGTCCGCCATTGTCTGCGTCATTCCTTTTTGCGGGCAACGCACCTTGTCCAGACAATACATCACCTGCGCCAAAAGCGGAATCTATGAACGATGAGCCGCCGCCGCCGCCCATACCGTGGCATCCCGCGCCGCCGCCACCGCCGCCGCCGAACCCAGCACCACCGCCGCCGCCGCCGCCATCCGAAGTTGAAACTCCAGATATGCCTCCGTTTTTCCAGCCCCAGCCTCCTGCTCCTGCAGTCGACAAATCGGCTGTGCCATCACTTCCTCCAGAGCCGCCGTGACCGGCGCTACCAGCTAAACCCACGCCATAGCCTCGATTCGACACTCCCCCCAGTCCGTTCACTCCATCGGCTTGAGCACCACCTCCACCCGCACCTCCAGCGCAGCCGTCTGCTCCGCCTTGAGCGCCTATGATTCCTCCTCCGGCTCCGCCGCCCCCCGCTGTTCCCTCACCTGCAGCACCTCCGCCACCGGCAGCAACAATGACCACTTGGCCATTTCTCAAAACAGCTGACGCTCCGCCTCCGCCACCGCCTGAACGAAGCCCGGTACCTAACTGACCCGAGCCACCGACGTAAACGGTGAGTTCGTCGCCACGCAGCATTCCGGATGTGATTTTAAGCTGGGTATAACCACCCGCGCCGCCAAGTGCTCCCCCCCGACCAGATGCTCCACCACCACCCCAAGCGACAATAACTAAGGGACGATCTTCTGTTGGAGTTCTATGCAATTTGTAAATTTGAGGCTGACCTGAAAAATCGTAAACACGTTTCTCAATTGGGGCCTCTCCATGTAGCAAGATTATATTTGACAAAGCCGTGAAAGTGTCACCCACGTATGCAAGCCGAAAATAACTCTCACTCTGTGATAATAAAACTGCACAAAGAGCGCTCTCAACCGATTCCAGTGGCCCTGCATCTAAGCTTCTGAACGAATCGCTACAGTCGGAGAAATCGGTGATGACTTGGCCGCCCGCAGCAATGAACTGCTCATCCAAACGCCCGTCCCAAACACCAAGAGTAGATGGTCTTGATGCAAAACCAAGGCGAATGACTCCCAATCGACCCAAAGGCTTGCGCCATTGCAATAAGGCAGAGTTGAGGTCGGTTGTCCCACTAAAGAATGGAAGATGTGTATATTTTCGGACATCTAATTCTCTCGGAAATGAGTGCATCAGCAAACGTCCTGACAAAACAACACCATCAGCAGTTTGAGTTTGAGAAAGTGAGCTTTGATTGGGTAATACCATTGCGACCGTTCGACTCAAAAGGCTTGCAACATTCCCCAGATTCACGGCCTCATTCATGAGGTCCACCACCTCAACTGGAACTGTAGCCATAAGTCTCATTTCGCCTATTGAGTCGGCGCCTCGAATTCGAACTTCGACGTCACTCGCCGGGGATGACGAAACAGGAATCGTAAAACCACCGTTTCGGTCAGTGCGGACAACAGCACTCCAAAGAGGAACTTCAATTTCAGCCCGCGCGACTGTCTCTCCCGACTCACTGAACAGTGTTCCCGCTAAATAAGAACCAATCACAGGAACAGGAGGAACGGGAGTTCCATTCGTGGCTGGCTCCAATGTGACAGGCTTCAAAGACGAAGGATTTTCGCCAAGAAACTCTGTGGCTCCGCTGCAAGCAGTCAAGACAAACAATGCAAACAGAGCACTACACAAGCGCATGGACGTACCCCAACAACTCAAAACCGATTATGAACTCCTTAACCCACTCGTGACATCGGTCATCGTTCCCAGCGAATTGAATAATTAATGTCATTATGCAGTAACCTAGAATTTTGATAGGGTTAATCCCAACCCATCAAAAACAGAGTCATGCCCATGCGATTGATATTGCGAATTACGTTATTCCTGACTTTCATAAGCTTAGCCCACCCTCTTGCGTTCGGTTCTGAACCCACCCCTCTGCGCAGCGTCACATTCACGCCCTCAGGCTGGAAAGGTATGGTAGCCGCAGATGATCGTCAGGCTGCTCAATGGGGTACAGAAATTCTCAATAGAGGGGGCAACGCCATAGATGCCGCAGTTGCAACTGCTTTCGGTATGGCGGTTACGCGTCCACACTACGCTTCGCTCGGTGGCGGCGGTTTCATGGTGTACTGCCCCGCGCCGAAAAATGGATTGGCAGGCGAATGCACCGTGCTCGACTTCAGAGAAAAAGCTCCTTTGACTGCAAAAAAAGACATGTATGTTCGCAATGGAAAAGCAGACACCACATTGTCACAGCAAGGTGCGCTGGCCTCGGGCACTCCTGGTGTGCCTGCAGGACTTGTTTCAGCACTGAGTCAATTCGGAACCAGAAAATTATCTCAGGTACTATCTGAGCCAATCCAATGGGCGAGACAAGGAATAAAAGTCAGCGCACACACGGAAACCGCATTAAAATTCAGTTGGAACTCGTTCAACCCCGAGGCTCGTAGGATTTTTTCCTGCCGTAAGAAATCAGAAGAACCTTGCAAAGCAGGAGACACTTTAACTCAAAAAGATCTGTCAAAAACGCTCTCTCTCCTATCAAAAATAGGGCACGACGGATTCTATCGAGGTGTCACGGCAAAGCGAATTGTAGAAGCAATGAAAGTAGATGGCGGAATCATTACAGCGAACGATCTGGCATCGTACAAAACTCAAATGCGCAAACCCATTATAGGTAAATTCAAAGACTATGAAATCGTAACCATGCCACCGCCTTCTTCAGGAGGAATACTGCTGGTTCAATTGCTGAAATATTTTGAATTCGCGCACAATGCATCTCATATTGATGAGAGCCCAATTTCAGGGCGCACTCTACACAGCAAAGCACATGCAATGTCTCTTGCTTTTTCTGACAGGACCACACATCTCGGCGATGCTGATTTTTACCCGGTTCCGACCAACACACTCATCTCTGAACCCTATTTAAGTTCAAGATGGAAGAGCTTTCATCCCAATAAAGCAGAATTGCCAGAAGCACCAGGTGAACCGCTCAAAGAGCCCGCCCAAACAACACATCTTTCAGCCGTTGATTCTGCAGGTAATGCGGTTGCAATGACCTTAACAGTGAATGGTTACTTTGGCTCTGGGTACGTTCCAAAAGGCACGGGAATCGTCATGAACAACGAAATGGACGACTTTTCACTTCAACCCGGCGTACCAAACATGTTTGGACTTGTCGGCTCTGAGGCAAATTCGATTGCACCTGGCAAACGTCCACTCAGTTCTATGTCTCCAACGATTGTTCGAGACAGTAGCGGCAACGTACGCCTTTCGCTCGGAGCTGCTGGTGGACCAAGAATCATCACGTCCGTCTATCAAACTATCGTCAACAGGCTTCACTTTGGAATGTCGCTTACCGATTCAGTTGCAGCGCCGCGCATTCACCACCAGTGGAGGCCACAGCAGGTGTTTTTTGAAATGCATCGTTTCTCCCCCGATATCCTCAGCAAGCTTAAGAGCATGGGCTATGAGCTCATTGAGAAAGAAGGGCTTGCAGTAGTGCACGCAGTAGAACGCACTCCCAACGGTCAGGTTTTCGGTGCTGCAGATCCACGTGGCGAGGGAGTTGCGTTGGGACAATAAAAACAACTGAGGCCAAAATGATATCAATGAGCTAAGATTTTTATGTGAGACAGAAAAAAGCTCTCTGAGCGACCAGACAACTTGCATTGCTTTTTATCATTGAAACTCTTATTGGATCAGTTCTGGCAGGGGCATTTCTAACATCAATTTCCAATTCTTTTTTTGAAATAACGAACGTATATATAAAAAAACTACACCCCATTTATTCATGCCCAACAATTTTCATATGTATTTCTTTTGGTTCACTGGAAATGGCTCACAGGAATTAGTGGATTTTAATCTAGAAAGTAAGTGACAAGAGAAAGATGAACAAATTCGTCGCGAGATTAATCCACTGCTGCGAGAGGTCTCCAACGGAGAGTTAGGCGCCTATTCTATGGAGCCAAAACCAAGCTTGAAGAAGAAGGTTGATTTTTCACAATCAGGCTCCATAACTAAGAATTCAATATAAAATGCTCGGTGACTGGTGGAACAACTGCCCAAGTCTCTGACCTTAAGTTTACAATATTCACAAAGAGCGTTCGCAATAGTCGCAGGCATTGTCTCTTTCAAGAGCTCAGAAGAACCTCTTAAATACTCAAAAAGAACTAGAAAATTAACTTCATCCGAGCGCTTAAAACATGTGTCCTAGAAGATCTCGAGATAAACAATCGCGAGTACGTTGCCGTGCGAACAGAGTGCACATGCCGTGACTGCCCACTCCCACTGAGTTAACGGAGATACAGCAAAAACAATGAAAACAACTCGCCATTAACTTTTAATGGTCGTAGCTATTAAGTAATATGTATATCCAATGTAAGCAGCAAGCAGAATTGCACCCTCAACACGAGCAATACGCGCTTTTCCTCGAAAACCATAGCTGAACAAGAACAATAATAGAGTGAGGCCACTCATAACGAGAATGTCTCTGTTGAAAATTTCAGGCTCAAAGGCAGATGGCGAAATCATCCCCGCAATCCCCACAACCGCTAGGGTATTGAATAGATTGGAACCAAGCACATTACCCAAAGCCAAATCTGATTCACCCTTGCGAGCAGCTATAACAGACGAGGCAAGCTCGGGAAGAGATGTACCCACAGCGACGACGGTGAGTCCCACGATGATCTCAGAAACACCTATTGACGTTGCTATTCCAACGGCCCCATAAACCAGCAACCGAGAGCTCAAAACTAAAACGATCAGTCCCCCAACAAGTAACATGATCGACTTTTTGATCGGAGCACGATGCGTTTTAAGCTCTGCCTCAACCTCTGAACCAAGCGCATCTTTATTCTCAGACAGGCCTTGCTTGATGGTCCAGCCCATAAGTCCTGCAAAGACGATCAAAAGCACCACAGCATCCAAGCGTGACACCTCGAAATCAGCAATCAGCCCTGCAGTCAGCGCTGTAATACCAAGCAAAATAGGAAGCTCTTTGCGCAGAACTTGAGAGTGAACATTGATGGGCATCAGAAGCGCAGTGAGCCCCAGAATCAGTGCAATGTTGGTTATGTTCGAGCCAAATGCATTGCCGAGCGCAATTCCTGGGCTCCCGTTAGCTGACGACATGGCCGACACCACCATTTCCGGCGCAGATGTGCCAAAACCAATAATCACCATGCCAATGAGGAGGGGTGACATTCCGAAGTAGCGGGCAACATCAGAGGCTCCATCGACAAACTTGTCGGCACTCCAAACAAGTAAAAACAAACCAAGCACGACGGATGCAAGAAAAAGTGTCATTTCGACCTGCTTTGACTCTAAAAAATAGGGAGATACGCCAAAATCAGCGAGAATCTTACTAATAATAAGCCCTAAGCACCCAAAAATCGCAAGGGTAAAATGTTCAAATCGAACAGATAATTATTCGAATTCACCCATCGAAAATTGCGTAAGTCGATTTGTCTCGTTTATGTCATGCTGATGCCAAAGGGGTGTAGCATGGTTTCAAAACGACTCGAAGCAATCAAAGACATCGATCCTGACTCCAGCATGACTTTGCGACAAATTGATGAAATTTTTGGCGAGGACGGGGCACCAGTCACTATCCTGTTTCTCTGCCTGCCATTCCTCTTCCCAATGCCAATACCTGGAATTTCGACCGCATTTGGACTCGCAATCATTCTTTTAACGATTCGCATTGCATCACCTAGACCATTGCCGCTCCCCAAATTTACCGACCGCATAACGCTCAGTGGTAAGATGATGTCGCAAATAGCTGAAGTAGGCCATAAGCATATTTTGCGAGTCGAAAAGCACTTGAAACCAAGGGCTAGCTATTTGACCCAAGGCACATCCAAAATACTTGCTGCAATCGCAATGATTCTGGCCTCGGTGGCACTGGCGCTCCCAATTCCGCCTGTGATTCCTCTTACAAATACGATACCCGCGGTTGCTATTTCGCTATTCGCACTGGGAATTCTCATGCGAGACGGGGTCATGATCGTTCTTGGACACATATTTCATATTGCAAGCTGGGTTTACTTTGCTTCTATTGCTGGAGTCGCATTCGCTTTTGCCCAAGAAGCAATCGACCTAGTTCAATCTTGGCTCTCATCCAATTAAAAAACTCAACTCACCCATCTGGCACTCATACATGATGCATTGAGCGGTCAGTCTTTTTTTTGCTGCGTGTGCCTTTGCATCGCTCTGAGCAGTAAAGAACTTCATCCCAGCAACGCTCCCACTTTTTTCTCCAATTGAATGGCCGCGCGCACGACTGACATATTTTAGATGGCAAGTTCGACTTCTTAAATCGAACTTTGTCGCTGCCATCAGCCTTATTCGTTTTTCGATTATTGGCGCACATGAACTAATTCTATATCAACATCTTTGCAGATGCCAGCTGTTATTTGACGTAGTATTTAATCGACACATCCAGAGGAACACCTGTGTGGGCACAATCAATATTGGGATCGTTATCCCCAGTGGTCACTATCTCAAAGTCGTATCGACCGGCTTTGAGTGCATGCGTCATGAGCTTCAAGTTTGTTTCAGTATTCATTTCTAGCACTATAGAACCAGATTGCTGAGTGCTCGTCAGATCACACTTCGTTGCACCGTTCAGGCAGGTACTGCTACCTTGAGGTATTCTTCGTTGCAACCGACTCCAATCATAGATCGGAAGGCCGAGTTCGTCTTCTTCCAACATGTCGACAATTCCAGCGGTTCCCAATAGAACTCTTTTATTGAACATCAGTGTCATATAATCATCGTAATACAAATCTTCTTTGCTCAAATTGATCGCTATTGAGCAAAGCACCCAAGATGTTTTAACTGGGAGTTCGAGCAGTTGCTCATCATAGCCCATCATATAACCACCTTCTTGCTCGCCGATATCCCAGTTGCATTGACCCTGCATTGGCGGAAAATCTATACGCAGCACTTCAGAACTCAATTCTCTGTTTTGACACTCCGCAATGGCCGCAGCCACTCCCTCAGGGGCGGACAGCGATTGCCTCTTTCCAACTGCCTCTCCTTGAGTGCCTTTGGTAGTCGACTTCTTCTCGTCGCTTTTACTTTTTTGACTCGTTTCAAATTTGTTCGCGTTCGTGCAACCGGCAAGAATCACAGCAGCGAAAACAATTGACGAAATTATACGTTTTGAAAGTTCTGAAAACATTCCGACATTATCGACATTTTTCGATCAAACTTGAGTTTAAAGTTGAATGGTCTCATCTACCGAGCACGATGCAATTTAACAAAGTGAGCTCTTATGAACAAATTTGAGTAGGATTTCCCGTTCGAAAACTCCTCCGCTCTAAATGTGACTAAGTCGCACGGAAAGATCAAAGCCATAATTTGCTAAAAAAAATTGATTTATTTAACTTTCATAATATTAAATTACTTATTTTATTATAGTTTAATGAGATATTTAATATTCATATTTATCATCCGACAAATACTCAATAGAGACTATTTCAGGGAGAGCTCATGAAACAAAAAAGGCAAGTTTTTCGGCTTACCGCCACCGCCTTAATCGCTATTTTGTCAGTTGCTTGCAGCTCCGAACCTGACGCAATTGATGCATCACAGAGTCAACCACCCAACAGCCGCAAGCCCAACGACGGCAGCTTAAATGACGACTCCCAATCAAAACCGGCAGAAAAAGAGCTGAATTCAACTGAAACCAGCTGCGATCAATCCCCTCTTGCAGCGCGAACCACCTTGGACGTTCAGTACAAAAACACAGTGGGAGTCGACAAAAACCTTCAATCACTCGACCTATACATGCCCGAAGTGAAGAACCCATGCGCTGGAGTGCCGGTTGTTGCTTGGGTTCATGGTGGTGCGTGGATGATTGGCGACAAAAGCCAAATAGGTTTCAAGGCGCAATACTTCAACTCTATGGGCTACGGATTCGTGAGCATTAACTACAGGCTTTCTCCAAACCTGCTAAAAGACATCCAACCCCTCCAAGATTCAGTAAAATTTCCTGACCACCCCAGCGATGTAGGGGCAGCTCTCGGCTGGATACATAAAAATATTCTGACTCACGGCGGCGACCCGAACAAATTAGCTCTGCTCGGACACTCAGCCGGAGCGCATCTAGCAGCACTGGTCGCGTTAGATCAAACGTATATCAAGGACTCAAATTCATCTTGGAACCCTCAATCCCTACGTTGCGTCGGTAGCTATGACACCGAAGCATATGACGTCACAGCAGCAATCCAATCAGCATCACAACAGCAGCAACAATTGTACATAAACGCATTTGGTATTTTGCAAGTCCAGTGGACTAAAGCTTCACCCATCACACACGTTAAAGAACTCGCATTGCCCTTCCAACTCGCACTCCGAGGCGACATTCAACGACAAGAAATTCTTCAAGAGTTCAAAGCGGCACTCGAGAGAAAAAATAACAAAACTGAAGTTATCAATGCTCAAGAACTCACTCACGAAGAAGTCGGCAGAGTCATTGGCAGTCCTGCCGATCAAGTCATGACACCCGCAGTGACTCAATTTATTAGAAAAACATGCTTCGACCCTTAAGGGAATATCACGCTGCGTGCTAAAATTTTCAAAAACATTACTTCAACTCAGCAACAACACCCAAATGATTTGACGACCACAAAATGGATTCAGCGGAAGTCGAGGCAGATGGTTGCATTGGGAGTATTTCAACCGAGACTGGAGTAAGTCCCCGAGAAAAAACAAAATCAATTCTTTTTGAGGCTGTAACTTTTTTGTACTCAACTGCTGTCCACCCGTATGTCCCGCCTCCGCTTTTCCCGCGCCAAGCCATGAATCTGAGTAGCCAGAGTTCAATGCATTCTTAATCACGTCACTGTCTTTAGTTATGTTGGTATAAACATGAGAATTAAAAAGTTGAATTGATCGGTCTGGTAGTGAAATCTCCGCCCGCACAACAACTCGTGACTCACCAGTTGCCCACTGCCGACACTGCTCCGTCGTATAGTATCCAGCCTCACTCGCCACACGAGGCGAAATCCGACGTGCTCCTGCAGAGACAAACGGGAGACGCGAGAGAACTGCATCAACCATCATCCAAGACAACTGTCCAAGCTTTCTTGCATTCCCATCAATCAGCGACAGACCACTAGAGAGAGGACCTCCACCTCCAATGAATCGATCCTTCTCAAATGACGCGTGAGGGTTCGACCGGACGCACATAGCTCCCTCCGGCCCTGCGATTCAACGTGCATCCCAGCAAGCAAGAACATACAAATAGTGAAAAACAAATGCGCAACGACATCATGCGGACAGAATGTAAAAAAACAAGTTTCACCGATGTTTAACAGTTCACAACCGAAAGTTTGAGCTATATGCCTCCAAGAAAGCGTTGACTGCCAGATCATAACGAAAAATTGAGATGCATTCTAAGCATAAGCCGCGACTTTTGCTTTTACGATTTTGACCACTTGAACTCTAGATGGGCTTCACGAAACCACACTGCCATCAAAAAACATTGTTCGAATAAATGATGCAAATTTAATGACTTTCTTTAAAAAAAAATAATTAAATAATTAATACTTTTGAGAATTTACATTAAAAATTAATGTGCAAAAATATTAATCCGAATAGTTATATGAAGGGAATATACCCAACAACAGGAGAACAGCAAAATGAAGGCACTTAAAACCATAGCAACACTGAGCGCGGCCATCACTATGACTGCATGTGGCACAACATCCAGCAATGACAACAAGATATCGCCACCAGTCACTGAGAGTGAAATTCAACCCCCTCAGACCAACGTCGAAGATTCTGAATTGAATAGCGCCACCGGACAGTTCCTTACCACAATTAGCCAAGACAAGCTCAATGTACAGCTCATCATCGACAAACCCGCCGTAGAAGCAGCGGATGTCATTTTAACATTCCATGGCACAGTTGAAACAGATGACAAAATCATCCAAGCCGCACAAAAAACACTTGATGAGACGAAAAAACTTATCAAAAGAAATGACATTCTTTACATCAGCGTCGCATACCCTGAAGAAGGACTTCTCATGGGTGACAATATAAAACACTCAGAAGCCGCGCTACTTTGGGTAAAACAGAAAGCCAGCTCCGCATTAAACATAATAACGAAAAGAGTTTTCCTTATAGGACATTCACAAGGCGGCTATATTGTGACACGCCTGAACACCATGCACCCCACTGACGGCGTCATTGCAAACGCACCAGGCCCACTTGATTTTAAACTCCGCTGCGAACTCGAGGAATCTGGCAAAATCCCTGA
>JBEAPS010000325.1:0-4829 GCA_041164285.1 Pseudomonadota bacterium | reverse complement strand
AAATGTAGGCCTTTTCGTGCGCTATACTTTTTTCGTCTTTTCCAAGCCACTCAGTGTGGTCTAGTCCGACACTTGTTAGAACTGAAACCGTAGGCGATGTCACATTTGTCGAGTCGAGCCTGCCACCAAGTCCAACTTCACAGATGAGCACATCCACTTTGTTTCGAGCAAAATATTCAAATGCAATTGCAGTGATTAGTTCAAAAAATGTAGCATCCGGAAGGTGCTTTTTTGCTCTATTAAACGCTTGCTGAGATTCATTGATAAATGCATTCTCATTCATGAGTGCACCGTTTATCCTGATGCGCTCCGTTGGCGAAATGAGGTGTGGCGAAGTGTACAGCGCAGTTTTAAGATTTGAATCACGAAAGGTTTGCTCTAGGAGTGAACACAGGGTCCCTTTTCCGTTTGTTCCTGCAACTAACACTGTCGGAGTTATCTGAAGGCAATCAAGCGTCTCTTGCTTCAGTAGCAGCCGCATTCGATGGGAACCCGGTTCAATGTGGCCTCGCACTCTTGAGAAGAGAGCAGCAACAGTGGCTTCGAATGAAGTTAAGTCAGGGCGGTCGGGATTCATTTTGCGGAAGTGAGGTCTTGAGGCTCGCAGAGAATATTCAAAATTCTATCGATTTCATCGCGCATTTCCGAACGTTTCACAATTCTGTCAACCATTCCATGATTCAGAAGAAATTCAGCAGTCTGAAAGTCATCAGGCAGCTTCTGTCGAATTGTTGTCTCAATCACTCTGCGTCCAGCAAAGCCGATTGTCGCTTTAGGCTCGGCGAGATTGATATCGCCCAACATGGCGAAGCTTGCTGCAACACCACCCGTGGTGGGATCACACATAACTGAAATATAGGGCAGGCCTGCATCCCGATGCAGAGCTACTGCAGCACAAGTCTTGGCCATTTGCATAAGCGAAAGCAGGCCTTCGTGCATTCTTGCACCGCCGCTGGAGCTGACCATTATCACTGGCATTCGATTGTCTCGCGCTCGAGCAAATAGCCGACGAATTCGCTCGCCCACTACTGTCCCCATACTTCCACCCATCCATGTGAAGTCGAGAACTCCAAGACCTACCGGTCTTCCACATAATAGCCCAGCTCCGGTTATGATTGCATCGTATCGCTTTGTTTTACCCCAGAGGTTTTTGAGCCGATCGTTATAGGCACGTCCGTCGTTGAAATTCAGTGGATCGGTGCTCGAAAGATCATGATCCCACTCATAGAAAGTTTCTTTGTCGATAAGAAGCTCGACGCGTTCTTCGCCGGGCAGTCGCGCGTGATAGCCGCAACTCGGACAGACTCGATGATTTTCTTCAAAGTCGGTTGTCAGTACGATTTCATTACAGGCGGAACACTTTTCCCAAACACCGCTTGGAATAGCTTTTTTTTCTGACAACTCTTGAAGCCGAGCCGGTTCTCTAGACAGCCATCCCATCAGATATTCTCCCCATTCAAACTGCTGGCGTTCTAACAAACCACCCGCATGAGGTCAAAATTTTGCGCCCGCAAAGCAGATCAACTGAGCGAGTGTTAGTATTTCTTTTGGAGAATTACGGAAGCAATGGAAGGTATTAAAAAGGCTCTTGTAGAATTGGAGGGTAAGCCGCAACAGTCTGAATTGATTGTTGGATACCTGAGTTTGTGCAAATATTTAAAAACTACACCCGAGCAAGTCGCGGCTTTAACATGGTGCACACAGGCAATTCTTGCCGACCATCCCATCTTGGCACTTAAAATAATGAAAATTGCCTTGCTGCTCGATCCGGCTGATCGAAGCTCAAACGCCTTGATCCAAGATGTGCTCAGGCGCAGAGGACGTTGGGCTAGTGAGCAAAGATTGTCAGAACTGAATAGGACAACTCTGCTTACATCCGCAGCGAGTTATGGTGTTCCAGACTTTCTAGTGGCACATTCAGAACAATCAGCCTCCTTCACTTCTGTACCGCCGATAGCATGGGAAGAGCCGGGCGCGGCAGTAGCTGAGACCCCAATCCAGAAGGGCAGTGATCACGCAATTCCTCAAGCGCCCACGCGTGCCTCAGAATTTCTTGTTCGTTGTGGATTTAGCCAAGAATTGCTTCGATATGCACAAGGAATGAGCAGTAATAATTGCGGTCTAGTGACATTTGTTGGTGTTCTTCAGCGTTTGAGTCTTGTAAAGCCTAGCGAGATGCCGCTAGCTTTGCATATGCTACGAAAGATGATTGATGAGAATCCAGACAGTTCGGAGGCGCTCCTTTTGTATTCGCAATTGTTTGAGTCTGCAGAGCCGGCAGACGATGGAGTGTCGTGACAATGAGCGCTCTGTGGCGAGTCATTCGTAGAATCGCGTTTCTCTTTGTCGCTATGATAGTTGCGGCAAATACAATTGCGTTTGTTGTGCTCAATAATGGTCTTGTTCATGATTGGTTTCGGGAAGAAATCAATGAAGGTTTCGCCAAAAAATTTGGATTGCAGGTCGATTTGGGAACGATTTCCCTAAATGTAATTGAGTCGACCATCCATGTTGAAAATGTGTCTGTTTATTCGCTGCAATCGCGGGACATTGAGTTTGCACATTTGCAAAAAGTTACCTTAGGATTTGAGTTTTTCTCGTCTCTGCCGAAGTGGTATCCTCAACCTCGTTTTCTGAGAGTTTCAGATTGGCAGATTGATCTTGCAATTCTTGATCAGATTAAAAAAAATGATGAACAGCCTTCGAGTGATAAAGTTCAGCTCGAAAAAGTTTTAATAGCGGTTAAAAACTATGTTGGTCCTCAAATAGAAATACGCGCAGGTCGCTTTCTCGACACTCGCCGCCGAGCTTTGCTTGAGCAAATGAATGTTGACAGCCTGTTCATGCGAATTGCGGGACTTGTAGATACTGCAGAGGTGTCTGTTATCGGAGAATTTGGTCGTGCTGTGCTTTGTATCAGGCGTGACGAGTCGTGTTTGGAAAAATCTAAGATTGATGAATTAAAAACGAATCTAGTTTTAAAGTCGAAGGCGAATGTAAGAGTTGAACAGGTCTCGGTTGATGGTGATTTTGGGCAATGGAATGCCACGGGCGAGATGCTGCTCGACCAGAATAACGAATTCACCAGCTATGTTTTTCGCCTTCAAGGGGACGCAAGAGCTTCACCATGGTTTTCTCTTGCAGGCATGTCTGGTCAGGGGAACTTTGGAGCAAGTTTAAGACTATTTTCTCAGTCCTCGAGTCAGTATAATAAATCAGAATCGTTAAAGTCCCCACAAATTGAGGGTCGTCTCAGTTGGCGGGACTTAAGTTTGTCAGGTTTTGATATTTACACAGGTAGTGCAGATTTTTCATATTCCAATCTGAATATTTTCTACAAAAATGCTCGGATTATTACGCCTCAAGGTGCACTGATTGAGGCTCGCGGTAACTATTCTTTCGAGAAGACGAAGCCATTTGTAAATTACGCAAAGTTTAGAGGTTTTCATTTTAACGAACTCATGCGGGGACTTCGTGTTCCAACCGATGCTGTCGACTTTAAAATGGATACGGACGATGTGGTTGTCCTGGGAGAGATTTCTCCTGAGGGGGATAGAGGTTATACGCTTGTCGCAGAGGGTCCAATTAAAGCAGAACGCATGATTAGTCCCTCTTTCGAAAATGGTCAGAGAAGTCTGCCTGACTGCCTCGTACAGCTCAAGTTAGATACTAACAAGAAAAGAATGACCTTTGCCGGTTCTGGACTCACATGCTCCGAACCAATTTCTGGGTCAGTTATGCCTGTTGAGCTCCAAAAAGGAAGAATTGATTACATCAATTCGACGACAGAATTTCAGTTCACTGCCGCGAATGCACCTGCATCGATTGTTTCTTATTTTGTAGGAGAAGATCTCAGCGGAAATATGGGTTTTCGCGGTAAAATTTATTCAAGTCCTGTGGAGCCTACAAACTTCACGGCCGACGTTCAAGTGAACAATGGGCGGGTTTTTGACCTCAATTATTCTAGGCTTTCGACGCGGATATACCTGGATGCGACAAAAATTAAATGTTCTCAGACGGAGGCTTGGTTCAACGAGGAAAGGCCATCGCCAAACGTTGTATTGGATCAATTTGAATTCAATTTTAAGCGAAAAAATGTCAAAATAAATGGATCATTTGATGGTGAATTGTCCGACATTTTCGCCGCCGCCGGTCGAACTGGGGGAGCTATTGCACGAGATCTTGACGGTCAGTTGAATATAAGTCGAATGAGTTTGAATGGTCGATTGAACGAGCTGGCAAAAGCCGAGATTGATGTGGTTGCATCTGCCAAGAACATTACCCATCCGTTCGGCAACGCGCGAAATATGAATGTTAGAGTTTTTTGTCAATTGGGGCTTTGCACGGGCAGTCGGGTGTTTGCACAGGATCTTGGGCTCGGGGGTGCTCGCGCCGCAAATCCACTGCGAAACAACGCTCGGCTCAATGGACTGCTGTCATCAAGTGCAATTATTGAGGTTGAGTCCTTCACAGGAAGGTCGCTTTCGCTACGTGCATCACTGGCTTCAGTTCCGTTCTCATTCCAGTCAAAGGCAGATCCGCAACTGAGTGGAATTTTGGATTTCACAACAGCTGTGCAGGGCGATTGGGACAATTGGGAGTTGTCGTTAAGAAGTCGAATTGATTCTTTCAAGTATGACAAAGTTGCATTGGGTTCTGTGAGTCTCACCGGCTCATCTATAGGTGGTGGTCCTGTAAGCATTGTAGTTGCTGGGCTTAATGATCAAGTTCAGAGCAGGTTTGTTTTCGACCATGATTTGTCTTCTAAGACGCAAATGTATCTTAGCTTAAGGTCGTTTGATGTTTTTCGTTATCTAAGAATAGAGGAT
>JBEAPS010000324.1:0-6934 GCA_041164285.1 Pseudomonadota bacterium | reverse complement strand
GAGGTTATGGTTCGGCTCCATGACCTTTTTTCGAAGGGTTTTCCTAATTATGCGAGTCGAGAAGATTATTCACTTAAAATTGTCGATGCTCTCTACAAGGTTAAAAATCACAGAGATGTTGTTATCCGAACTGACTATTATGCGCCAAGACTCAAAGACAAGATGAATAAGGTCAATGCTTACAGGTACAACCTGAGATCTCGGGCAGAACTAATGGGATTGGGAGAGACTTTCGATTTCGGAAAGCCAATCATAAAAAATCCTGTGTTGAAGACTCCTATCGACTATGTAAAGCACGCGGACGCATTGGCAGTTCTAGTACCTCGGAATGAGGCAGAGCTCTACCAATATCAAGCTGCATATGTTCAACTTTTCAGTGGGTCTGAGAAAGTTGCGCTGACTCGTTTTGAGTCTGCATTTACAAAGTTTCCCCGTAACCCCAAAGCTCCAATTGCTGCTTCGGCTTTGCTTGACTATCTTTTTGAAAAAAAGAGCATGGTCGAATCTGAGCGATTCGTTAGGCTTTTTATCAAGCTAACGCTCATTCCTTCAAAGGAAGGCTATCGAGAGTTGCCAAAACTTCTTGAGCGTACCATCTTTGAACTTGCGAAAGCTGAATATGATGCCAAGAAGTTTGAGACAGCAGCAGTTAAACTCTCAAATTTTCAACGGGAGTTTCCTGCGTCGACGCGCTCCCCGGAGGCTCTCGAAATGGCGGGCCGTGCATTTTACGAAACCAAAAAGGTCAATCGTGCAATTGCAGTCTACGAAGACTACCTAAAATGGTACCCTAAGTTGGAGTCTGCAAAGAACATACGCTGGATGGCGGCCGAATTAATGTTCGCCACAAAGAACTATGAAAAAGCGGCCCAAAATTACCAAGCGTTTAATCAACTATATCCTCAAGATGCTTTAGTCAAAAAAGCCGCTCTGAAATCGGCCGAAAGTTACCGTGCTGCAAATAAAATTCCGGAAGCAATCAGTGAATATGAAAAATATTTGCAGAAACTCACGGTTAATGCAGAGAAAGTTCAGATATTGAAAATTATTTCTGAAAATGCACTTGATGCCAATGTCCCGTTGGTAGCTCTCAGTGCGTTGGAAAGGCTCTCAAAAATAGTTAAGCAACCCAGTAAAGTTCTGGATGCTCAGTTCAACTTGATGCTTATTTACCAAAAAATGGGTCGTTTAGATGACAGCAGAAAATCAGCCGCGACAATTCTTGCTATGAAACCCACAGATGCTGAGGGATTTAAGATTCACGCGAAGGCACGATACGCAGCTGCCAAGAGCGGGATAGAAGCAATTCGGACGCGGCAAGTGATGCGTGAAAAGGATCTCAAAAGCGCCTTGCAAAATCTTTTCAATGATTACGAAAAAACAAAGAGCGACCTGCTTGCACCTTGTGAAATTCCGGGAGTTGATTGGTGTGCTCTTGGCTACTACGAGGCATCAAAGCTTGCGGGTGATCTGAATCGAATGTTGGCTGTCGTTGAGCCTTCAAACTATCTGGATGAAAACACGGTCGCTGAGATAAAATCGCTTGTCTCCTGGAATAAAGACAAACTTGCTTCCGAAAGTAAGAGTTTTGCACTCCAAGCCGAGGATGCACTCGTTTCGAGCGGAATTCCGGAAAAAGATGCAGCCGAGCGCATTCGCATGCATGCGCAGCAAACTAAAATTTCTCGTGAGTCGAGTGACTCAGAAGACAGTGAAGACGTGGCAGGTTTCTAGGAAGGAGGCAGTCCATTTTGCTTACGTCTCACATTTTTCAAATACTATTTCGATGGTGGTCGGATGCGACGGCTGTAATCGCAGCACACTTTCTTCATCTCTGTGCCCTCCCCCCTCGGTCGAAGTTCCTTTTTCATCGGATAAATTTTTTGGTTTTTCGTTATTTCTGACTCCTTCAAACGTGAAGTCGATCCCAACGATTTGTGGTTGACCACAATGACTTTGTTTGAAGAAATTCATTGTGACAGGCTCCGGAAATATGACAGTTTCTTCATTTCGATTTCGGGCAAACTCATTTTTTTGAAGATCCCACTCGCGGCGGGCAATAAGAGAGTCGCCGAGAAGAAGCAGAATTCTTGAGCGAATCCTATCTCCATCAGACTTGGTTGCCTCGAGAAGAGCTCTCGCATGTATAGTTTTTATTTTATGCTTCGGTGCCGGTTCGACATTGAGTCGGAGCGCACACTCGCGGACTCCCTGAAGTCCTTTTTTAAGTGCGAGTCCAAACTTGTGGGGCTTGAATTGCACGACAAGTCGAGATTCTTTGATGATACTTGTCACCACAAACTCACCTGGGCTTTCAGAACTTGCTCTGCAGCCAGATCCAAAGGCTTGCCATTGGGCGAGCTTTCCCTGAACGATCTCTTGCTGTTTTTTCTGAAGATCTGCGTAAGTAGAAGACATGGTTATGATTAAACTGAAAGCGCAAATGTATTTTAAGAGGATTTCTGGCTGAATTCTCAATTGACCCGAATGCTGAGTCATCCAGTGAATGATTTTCATAACCAACTCCTCTTCTTGTTAACATCTGCGGGCAAAAAGAGGGTAACGAATTGAATTTCGAAAACTAAAGTTTTCTGTTGATGATTCCGAAAACAGAAAGGTTTTTGGGGAGGCCAAGCATGCAGGCAGGAAAAATGAGTCCATTTAAAAATATGTTGATCACCGCAGTCGCGGCCACACTCGTCATTTCAGCGCTCTCTGCGTGCAAGAAGACCGTTATTTCAGATAAAGTCACGCCCCTGGTGACCCCGTCTCCAGCCAAAGGAATTGGGGATGGTGTTCCCGACTCAGAGGCAATTATTCGCCTGACTGGAACTAAATGCGATGGTGAGCGTGTCACTACCTTTGAAATTAAGGTTGCAGGATTGCGCGATACAGGTTGGACGAAGTTTACATGCGACGACAAAACCAAAGAAATTAAAATTGCTACAAAGTCTGGGTTTTGTAACGTTCTTCAATTGCGCGCACACGTTGTTTTTACGAAAGCAGGGCTCAATCCGGAAGATTACTACCGAGAGACTTCAAAGTCACAGGATAAGCCGTTTTTCATTGTAGACCAAAGCACAGCATCGAATGATCCATCGAAGAATGTCAATATTCACTTCGAAGACACAAACGATGACTTTTGGGCGAAAACGTACACGCCTTGTCTCGGAGAGAACAAAAATCTGATGGACAAAGTTTTTGATGTGATCGAAGGGAATGAGAAAACGTGTGCACAAGTCTTAGGAAAAGACAAAGACTCTCCTCCTGCGGTTGATTGGAACGATTTCGAATTTTCCGTAGAAAGTGATAATGTTCAGTTCAGTGTCGAGAGTTTCCCAGATATCGGGTGTAATCCAAATTGATTCAGTTTTCTCTGAGCAAATTACCACATAATTCAAAAATGTTGTCGAACGCTTTTTCTGTAAGGCGTCCGGTAAATGTATTCTGCTGGCTTGGATGATAACTCCCCAGAAGCCACCCCCCCGACTTGAGTTGAACCAGACCGCCATGAGAAAACTTGGCCTTTGGTTTTCTCAGCTCTCCTTTTGCTTCAAGCTCCTTGAACAAGGAACTCCATGCAACCCCACCAAGAGCTAGGTAAACCCTGACGTTTGACATAGAGTGAATGACTTCGGTTAGATAAGGGCGACAGTTCTGGATTTCCTGGTTGGATGGCTTGTTGTCTGGAGGAGCACAATGGCACACCGCTGTGATGCGTGTATCAATCAGTTGTAGGCCATCGTTTGCGTGTTCGAATGAAAATTGATTCGCAAAACCTGCCCTATGCAAGGCCCTATAGAGCCAAAGGCCACTATTGTCTCCGGTAAACATGCGCCCCGTTCGATTAGCTCCATGTGCAGCGGGAGCGAGTCCTACAATCAAAAGCCGGGCGCTACTGGATCCAAAGTCGGGAACCGGCCGACCCCAATACGTCCAGCCGGCGTACATTTTCTTTTTTTCGATTGCGACAGTTTTGCAATGTTCAATAAGCCGCGGACAGCGAACACAGGACTCAATTGTTTTTGCTGAATTCGTGCTCATAGTGTCGCAACTCTGGGGTCAGCGAAGGATGACTAGGTTCACTTTTTCTTATTGAGAGTTCCGCCTACGTCGATACCGAGGAGTTTGACCGTCTTGCGAATGCCATCGTAGTCGGAGTCTTTCACCTCAGCAAAAGCGTCGGAATTGTTAATTCCACGAAACGCATCAGGCATTTGTGCGACACAGGTTTGAAACGCCGCAGAGATTTTTGACTTATGTTCAGATGGAATTTCTTTGCGGATGACAATTGGATCATTTGGAATGTCGTCAGTCAGGGTGACAATTTTAACTTTTTGCTCCACGTCTGGAAACTGAGTCATGACTTTTTCACGTGCATCTTTGATTTTTCCATCAACAGGCTTGTTGTAGAAGACCGCGCCTGCGTCTACCTGGCCTTGGTAAACAGCCGTGACCACTGCATCATGTTTGCCCTGAAAAACTTCTTGAGATGGTTTCACGTTCGAATCAATGAACAATTTCTTTGGCAGAATATAACCGGAGGTTGATGCAGGATCGACGTATGCAATTTTTTTGCCGTTAAGATCCGAGACTTTGTTAATGTTCTTGTCGGTGCGAGCAAGTATTGCGGCTCGGTATGTGGTTTCACCATGTCGGGACGCTTTCAGCAAAGCTTCTGCGCCGAATTTTTCGTGTGCGAGCAAATATCCGAAGGTCGGCAAAAATGCGATGTCAACCTTTTTCGAACCCATGCCTTCAATGGCAACAATGTAACTATTGGGAACTGAAATGTCGAACGTTAATCCGGTTGCTTTTTCCAAGCAGCGAGCAACTGGCTTCATGCTTGTCATGATTTTTGTGGAGTCGGTGGATGGCACCATTACGAGTTTCAGCGGGTGCTTACGGGTGCCAATCTTACTGTCGTCTGCGATTGCTGTGGTAGCTGTGAGCGCAAATGTTAAAACAGCAAGAGACTGAACTGAAAGCATAAAAACCCCCATAGACACAGAGCCGAAGTGCTCTGGGGAGGCCTTACCGAAGAGATTCCCCTAATTCAATGACAAAATGAAAAAAAAGAACTCATGCAGCAGATTTGTTCTTTAATTTTGCAACCTTTTCGAGAAGAACACGCTCTTCTTCGGATCCTTCTTCTGGATGTGAAAAGAAACAAGCTTCAACCTGTTCTTTTGTAAAAAATTCCTTTGAACAGGCGCTGCAGCAATACTTAGAGTATTCTCGTTTGTAGGGCTTCATTTTTTCTTTTCTGACGAAAACGGTGTTGTAATCACTTTGGTCCTCCTCTGCACCTAAAACCTCGTCCAAGAAGTCAACATTAACTTTACTTTTGTCTTTACCCGATGAAGACCTCCATCCCTTCTTGGTTGATGATTCAATGGACGGATATGAGTCTTGCAGCATTGACATGACGTCATCGCCCAAGCCGGCTTCAGTTTCCTTTTCCAAACCAAAGTCTTCAAACTCTGAGCTTCCACTCAATGCCAAACCTGAAGGGAGATTCTTAGATGCCTCGGGCAGGATAAAATCATCCATCTCAAGACTACTGACCGAGTCAGCGCCCGCGAATTGGGTAGCTGTCTCTTGACTGATCTTTGGCATCGGGATTTTCGAGGGCATCTGCGCTTGAATATCTGGAACGTCCAGTTGAGCTGCTTCCTCGGTCAACATTTCGAGTGCGCTTGTAGGGTCTGGAGTTTCTGTTGAATTTAATTCCTCATCCCCGAGTTGTGGTTCCTCATCCCCGAGTTGTGGCTCCTCAGCCGTGAGTTGTGACTCCTCAGCCGTGAGTTGTGACTCCTCAGCCGTGAGTTGTGGCTCATTAGCCGCGAATTGTGAAATGCTCTCAATTGCTTGGGTGTTTTGCGTCTCATTTTCCTGCAGCACTTCAGTCAAATGAGTAGACTGAGTTTCGGAGGATGAGAGTGAGGTTGTGGGGTTCTCAATACCCGACCGTATTCGTGCACTTTGCTGAAAATCACGACCATCATCTTCGACAGACGTCGATAAATGGTTTTCAGGAACAACCTGAGGCTGCGCTGGGTTTTTGAGTGCCTCTTGTTCCTTTGTGAGTACTTCGAGCATTTTTGTGTGCTCTTTAAACGGGTCAATGCGTTCAAGTTGTCGAACTCCATGGGATGCAAGTCGTTGCGCATACCTCACCTGCACGCGGCGAAGTGCATTTTCGAATTCACGTGTGGGTTTCAGTTTATGAATGCATCTCTCGAAACACTGCTCAGCATCATCACAATTCGCATATCCACGACCACACGCGGTGCAAGCAAAGTGAGCTTGTGAGCCGAAATGGCTCGGGCCCGCGGGCGACCTCAGGCGCAGCTGAACCGTACAACGGCCTAAGCAGTCAAATGCTCGTTCGAGATTCTTATGGACCAAACCACACAAACCACAGACAAACCCACTTCGTACCTGAAATACGCGTGGCTCACCTGGGCTTACCAGCCCACGCCTGTGTGCAAGGGGCACAGATGATTGAGTTTCTTTGCTTTTTCCAGAGTCCCGTGGAGGCTCAAGAAACCCTCTCAAATCCTTGGCCATTCAGTTTCCCCCTAGTTCAGTTACGAAGCAGATATCGGTTGAATCGAGATAGGGTTTATGCCAAAAGTTCCATGTGACTGTAGTCGCAAGAACTTTTCGCGACTCTGAGGACCACATCGAGGAGGGCTCAAATGCCAGTTCTGACAATTAAAACCGATAAGAAGACCATAGAGGTAGAAAAAGACACCTTGATAATTGACGTCTGTGAACATCACGACACCAGTATTTTATTTGGCTGCAGAGATGGGGCGTGCGGTGCATGTATGATTCGCGTTCTCGAACATCCAGAAAATTTGAGCCCTATGGAGGAGCATGAGCGGGACTTCCTCGAAACTATGGCGGCTCGTGACGACGAGCGTCT
>JBEAPS010000323.1:0-5334 GCA_041164285.1 Pseudomonadota bacterium | reverse complement strand
TCACAACGAGAGTGTAACCAAGTCCCATATTCCAAACGTTGAAAGCCTCGTCTTGACTGATGTCGCCTGCAGTCATGATGAAGTTGATGACCGGCGGGAGAGGGATTTTAGTGCGGTCGATGTTGTAAGTGAGACCTTCAGGAAGAACGCGCTGAATATTTCTCAGCCCACCTCCTGTGATGTGTGCCATGGCTTTCACTTGAACCTTACTCAAAATTGAAGAAACTATCTTTGGATAGAGTGCCGTGGGCTCTGCCAGAGCTTCACCCAAAGTAGCTCCGTTGAGTTCCGCCGGCCGGCTGTCAAGGTTGAGGTTTTGGTCAGCAATGATTTTACGAACGAGAGAGAAGCCGTTCGCGTGAAATCCCGAGCTGGGCAAACCAACAATCACATCTCCTTTTTTTGCTGTCGTTCCATCAATGAGAGCATCTTTGTGAACTTCGCCGACAGCAAAGCCGGCAACGTCGAATTTGGGCGGTTGGTAGAAGCCAGGCATTTCTGCTGTTTCACCGCCCAGCAGCACACAGCCACTGTGTTTGCATGCCGATTGGATGCCAGAAATCACTCTGTGAGCTTGTTCGACATCGAGCTTGCCGCAGGCGTAGTAATCCAAAAAGAACAGAGGACGAGCACCGCAGACAATCAAATCATTCACACTCATAGCAACAAGGTCTTGGCCGAGTGCTTCGAGCTTGTCGACCTGCAAACTCACTTCAATTTTGGTACCAACACCATCGGTGCAGCCAACAAGAAAACGATCTTCATCGAGCGGGTAGAGGCCGGCAAACCCACCGATCGTAGGGTTGGTTGATTTAATTTTTTCGACCAGCCGTTCGCCAGCCTCAATGTCAACTCCAGCCCGGCTATAGGAAGGTGCGATTGGCTTGTCTTTATGTGAAGATGTCATGACTGGGCTCTCCTTTGAATAATTTGAATGGATTCGAGCACGGCCTCTCGTTCCTGCACGCGTGCCCGTGCGCGGAGTGAAGCGAAGGTGTCGGTCGGTCGCACAGCGAGCGGTCTTGAGGCAATCACAGGGCCGCTGTCGAGTTCGGGTGTCACCTCATGAACGCTGACTCCCCATAAGGGGAAACGCTTCGCCAGTGCATAGTTGAGTCCGTGTGCTCCTTTATAGAGACTTAACGGGGCCGGATGAAGGTTTGCCATCAGCACTGTAGGCCATATGTGCCTGACGCGGGTGAGAAAGTGCTCAGAAAAAATCCGCATGTATCCAAGCAAAAGGATCATGCGAAACGGTTGGCAGTTGTATTCAAGAACATTCAAAACAGCCGCCTCATGCTCTTCCCGCGAAGAATAATTGATATGCGGAACTGCATGATCTTGAATATTGTGCCGACGGGCGACCATTCGCACCGGCGCAGTTTCGACGTTGGTGATGACATCAGTAATGGGAGCGCCACTCTCGGCCACCGCTGCCAATGTTGTTCCTTCGCCGCTGCACAACGTAATGATCATGGTTCGCTCATCAGTTTTTTTGTGATTCAGGAAAACGTACGTCGGTTCTAAAGTGGGGCAACACGTTCGGGCTATCTTCAAACCCGACAAGTGACATTGCAGCGTAGGTTTTTTCGACAACCTCCTGTTCACTGAGCCCCGTTCCCAACACGCCAGCAATGCGGCCTGCTCTTGTAGAGAGCTGTGAATCAACTCCCGACGGAATCCATTGGACGTCGTTGGGCCACTTTTCCGGCAACAAAAGCTTCCTTACCGGTGCTGATGTTTCGGGGTATTCTGGCGACGCCACCACGACAAAACAACGTTTCATGCCATCATGTGTCAGCAATTTTTGGTCGCCCTGACTGCTCAACCACGGGTTAGCCTCCCAGCTCTTGCCTTGCGCGGTCAGCCAAAGGGCCAACACAAAGTCGCGCCCGAGTCCAGGCAAAATGACTTGCGTTTCAGGATCGCCCAAGCGGCAATTGAACTCCAAAACCTGTGCATTGAGATTACTGTCGACCATAAGGCCAGCGAAAAGGAATCCATGGAATGGCTTGTTATTCGATGCGAGCGTTTGAAGAGTTCGCTTGAAAATGGAATCAATCTGAGGTTTCAACGCGTCAGGTATGATTACAGGGCACACAGCACCCATGCCGCCCGTGTTAGGGCCTTTCTGCAAATTGTTTCTGCGTTTGAAGTCGCGCGCAAAGGGCAGAAGCAAAAAATCGGTGCCATGACACAAAGCAATAGCTGAGATTTCATCTCCATTGATGAGCTTCTCGATCAAAAACTGTGCCTCGCCTTTCTGGCGGGTGTAGGTTTCAACAGGAACAGTCTCGAGGTCTTTGAGCCAAGAGGGCAGGTTGTTTTCAAAGTGATCAATGGCTGTTTGTAAATCGGCTTGGTTGTGAACAAGGCACACACCTTTACCAGAAGCCAACGCCTCGTACTTGATCACGTAGGGAAAGTTTTGAAGAACAGCAGCTGTGTTGGAACTAGTAGATCCAGATGTAGCGGTTCGAAGATCATTCCAGCCTATTGTCCATGACTCAGCCGTTGGGCATTGGGCTTGATTCAGAATTTCTTTTGCATAAATTTTAGAAACTTCGAGCTGTGCTCCGCTCAGATCTGGAGCTAGGCATGGTACTCCTTGCTCCTTGAGTTTCTCTGCCAATCCGCGTGCAATGGGCATTTCAGGGCCAATGACAGAGAGCCCGACAGCCTGACTTGCGCACAGTGAGAGCAGTTCTGCTTCATTCATCGTAGTCAAAGAAACGAATTTGCCTCCGTTCCAGCTGTCGCGGCCGGGCCAACAATACACGATGTCAACATCGGGCTGACGTTCAAAGAGTTTTGCAAGAGAGAAATCTCGTCCACCACTTCCGACGACCAGAACGCGCGATGGCAGCCTCTGAGCTACCTCTGCGGCACGCACTGCGACGGGATCAAGAGGCCATGGAACAAGGTGAGGTGCCGTGACGTCCCAGGGTTTGAGAGCGGGAAAAAAGTGCTCAAATAGAGTTTTATACCGAATGTTGAGTTCTTGTCCAAGTTCAATTTGAAAGCTGCTGTTGCTCCAGATGGGGTTTAGGACGAATGGCAGTGATATCGCTTTTTCTCGATCAGCCGCACTTTGGATTGCCAATGCGCCCTGAACTTTTTCCCGAAGCCATTCTTTTGAAAAATGCTCTATGCGACCTTGCGAATATGCCTCAAGAGAAATGAACCTAGATGAATCGGGTGTGTGAATTTCATCGACAAGCATGAGGTTTGAGGAGCTGTCGAGTGCAAATTCGTACTTAGTGTCGAGCATGAGAAGACCACTGCTCTCGCAGTGCGACTGCCCAAATGAAAATAATGCACTGGCAGAGCTTTTTATTTGTGTGAGCAGTGTGTCAGCCCTGCGAGGATCTGTTGCTTTTGTCTGCTCGATCCAATTTTGGATGTAGCTCAAAACATTATCAGAGCGAATCAGTTCATCGTGTCCGGTTGCCGCTTTTGTGGTGAAGGTGATGAGTGTTTCAGGAAGGCGTTGGTGCTGAGTCATTCCGTCGGGCAATTGAACGCCCCACTCAGAGAATACGCGCTCAGCACCACCTTGGGCATAACATTTCCATAAACTACCACTGAGAGTGCCTCGTGCGATGATTTCAAGTGGAAACACCAACCCGGTTTTAACCAGCATGGTTTGGGCATCGAGGCACCCAATGAAGTGATTAGGAATGATGTGTTTTGTTCTCGTAAAAAAGAATACTGAAATGGCTTGCAGAATGGTTCCTTTGTCGGCCACTTCGAAAGGCAGCACACAGTCAAAAGCAGAGATACGATTGCTTGATGTGAGAATGCGGTGCGTGGGATCGAGAGCTGTGTTGGTTCTGACTTTGCCGAAATGAGTTTTGAGTCTTTGCACTGTCATGGAAGTTTCTCCGCTGAAGCAGTCAGTTGATCAAGTTCAGATTGCAATTGGATCCATCGGCTTTGCATTTCAATAGGCTTTAAGTTTCCACCTTCACAAACGGAACGGCTCACAGGAAAAATGATCTCACTCTCAATAAGGCGAGTGCGCTCCAGCGCTTGAGCGAGAGTTGTGCCCTGTGCACCAATACCCGGCATGAGAAGTGGAAGACGGCTCGTGTGAATTGTGGAGTGATTCAACGCGTCGGTTCTGTTGGCTCCGACAACAAGTCCAATGTGAGACGCCAGACCTCCAGATGGATCGAGTTGCATGTGGGCGTCGGTGCAAGCTTCGGCAATCGCAGAATACGAGTGTTGAAGATTGGCTAATTTGTGTTGAGGGAATTCACTGGTCGCACCAAGAACAAACACTCTCGCACGCTCGCCGCGCTGCGACAGACCTTTTTGAAGAGCAGAACCAATTGTGTGCTCACCCATAAAGGGGTTAATCGTCACTCCGTCAGCTTTGAGATGATCAAAAACGAAGTCCAGATATTGATTCAGACTGTTGCCGATTTCACCGAATTTACCGTCAAGCAGAACACAGGATTGAGTAGAGAGTATTTCACATGCGTGCTCGAGCTTGTCGATACCAACGCGACCCCAGCGCAAAAAGAAAGCAAGATTGAGCTTCACCCATGCGGGCTTTTGTTCTAACATTTCATACATGTCGATGTGATTTTCATAGCATTCGAGCCAGTCATTTTTCAGCCCGTTTTTTGGCATCGGGTCAATGCCCAGACACAGAACTCTATTGGTGGATTCAACGGCCGCAGCGATCATTGGTTCTGATTCCTACTTTCTAGGTTGAAGGTGTTTTTCAGTGCATCAATGGTTTGAAAGAGGCATTCGGGTGAGTCATGTTTGAGGATGACATGGCCCATTTTTCGGCCAGTGCGCGCTTCTGTCTTGCCGTAAAGCATTGCTTCACACACGTGAGAGTCAGACAACAGACTTTTTGGCCAAAAAGTATAATCAGGGCGCGATGTTAATCGCCACAAATCACCCAATGTGTTCCACATAGCCCACTGAATATGCTCTGAAATGGGTTCAGTTGAAATCGGCATATCCATGAGAGTTTGTGCAAGTAAATCAAACTGGCTTCGGGTGAGGCTACAGCGGGTGATGTGCCCTGAGTTGTGCGGCCGTGGTGCAATCTCGTTGACTAAAAGAAAGGGTTGCTCATTGTGTTTCACAAGAAAAAATTCGACACAGAGCATTCCATAGATATCGAGCGCCTGAGCAATGCTCAGGGCAATTTGCTCAGCTTCGGCTGTCAGCTCTTTTGAGACTCTTGGAGGGTAGAGTGTTGTTTCAAGAATTCCATTGGCATGAATGTTTTCAACGGCAGGCAGTGTGACGGTCCCGTTCTCAGGATGGCGTGCCACAATCACACTCAGCTCTGTTTGAAGTGTGAGCATT
>JBEAPS010000322.1:0-9449 GCA_041164285.1 Pseudomonadota bacterium | reverse complement strand
TAGGCTCGCTGCGGCTTCATTTTTAGGAAATCAGGAAAATATCGCTATAAAAACGGAAGTCTGGAATGCACACAATTCTAACTATGAGCCGTTAGATACGAGGAAAGATTACCCTGAATTGACTTCCCGCTTCGATAGAGATCAAATTGTGCGTGCAATCGTGAACCTTCTTTCTAATGCGTTGGCAGCTTCGACAGGAGTGGTTGGAGCAGAGTTTGTTCTCATACGAACGCGTCTCACTGATCAGCCGCAACGCATGATTGAACTTGCAGTGATCGATCAAGGTCAGGGAATTCCTGAACAGGTGCGCAATCGTCTGTTTGAGCCTTACTTTAGCACTAAGCGAACTGGAACCGGTCTTGGGCTTGTTATTGTTCAACAAATAGCCCACGAGCACGGGGGACAGATTCAAGTCGCTTCCAATCACCCTCGTGGTACTATTTTTACACTCAGTCTTTCCGTCTAATTTTGGGGAATTTTTATGCAGCCACCTAATAATATTTTCCCAACGGCTCCCGGCAAGCTACTTATCATTGATGATGAGCGAGAAATTTGTAAAGCCATGGCGGATATTCTGAGAGACGAAGGGTATCGAGTCAGCATTGCCCATGATGCGCAGTCGGGCTTGCGTGTCATTGCAAAGGAAATGCCTGAGGTTTGTTTACTTGATGTGTGGCTACCCGACTCTGATGGTCTAGCTGTTCTTGAGAAAATTAAGGCATCCGGTTCTGACGTCAGTGTAATTATGGTTTCTGGTCATGCGAGCATCGATTCTGCAGTGCGTGCAACTCGACTCGGAGCGGTTGATTTTCTCGAAAAGCCACTGAGTCTTGAAAAGCTTATAATGAGCGTTGGAAATGCGCTTCAGTTGCGCTCCCTGCGCACTGAGAATGCGAACTTGCGTCATAGAATGGAAAAGCGTCACAAGCTCATAGGCGAGTCGCCACTCATGCTGGCGGTTAGAAACACGATCGATGTGATTGCGGCCAAAAACTCTACCGTTCTTATTACTGGTGAAAATGGGACTGGGAAGGAAAATGTTTCCCGACTCATACATGAAAAGAGCAGTCGTTCGGGGAAGCCCTTTGTTGCAATCAACTGCGCAGCCATTCCCGAAGAACTGATTGAGTCCGAATTATTTGGATTCGAAAAGGGATCATTTACCGGAGCGACTCAGAGTAAGCGGGGAAAATTTGAGCAGGCAAATGGTGGAACTTTGTTTCTTGATGAGATCGGAGATATGTCTCTGAAGGTTCAAGCAAAGGTCTTGAGGGTGTTGCAGGAGCAGCGGTTTGAGAGAATCGGCGGAGATGACACTGTTGAGGTCGATGTGCGGGTGTTAGCCGCGACCAACAAAAACCTTGAAGAAGAAATTAAAAAGGGATGTTTTAGAGAGGACCTCTTTTATCGTTTGAACGTCATTCCGATCCGTTTACCGCCGCTGCGAGAACGTGGCGGCGATATCATCGCGCTGGCGGAGCATTATTTAGGCGAATTTGGGCGCGAGGAAGGCGGTCACGCCAAGAGGTTGTCATCGAGCGCTGAGTTCTTACTTTCTCAGTACCACTGGCCAGGTAACATTCGTGAGCTTAAAAATATCATGGAGCGGCTGAGTATTATGGTTCCATCAGATGAAATATCAGCTGAGCACCTGCCTGCAGAGATGAGTGGTGGTGCACAGGTGCAAGGTTCACTCGCACAAAATTTAGTTTTGTTTGATCGTTATAAAGAGGCGAAGCTCGCTTTTGAACGGTTCTTTATTCTAGAGAAACTTCGGCAAAACGAATTTAATATTTCCAGAACTGCAGAGCTTATTGGAATCGAACGCAGTCATCTCTATAGAAAGATAAAGTTATTTGGTCTTGAAAATGAGATTGAAAAAAGAATTTCACAAGGTTCTCACCAATGATTAAACAAATTTTCAAAACATTTGTTTTTTTGGCAACTGCGTTTCTTTTCTTATTTATGATGCACCGCTTCGGTTTTTTAAGGTGGGGCGACATTACTCAAGCTTTTGCTCGTCATCCAAAAACGCTTATCGGCGTTTGTGGGGTGCAGGTGATCACAGCAGTGGTTATGATGATTCGCTATTGGAAGCTCCTCAATCTCTTTGGAGTTGAGGCCGACCTCCGACGTTCCTCTGCTGCAACTTTCGTGTCCACTGCTCTGGGGCAGTGGTTTCCTGGTTCCATGGCAGTTGTCGAGATGATGCGTGTTGGTCTCATGGTTGGGGTTGGATCAAAAAGTGAGAAAGTCAGTGTAGGTATGGCTTCAGGAATAAAAGCTCGACTAGCTATTGTCTCAATCGTTGACAGGTTAGTTGGATTTTTTGGAATTCTTTTTACAGGACTTCTTGCATCTGCGGGAACGCTTTTGTTCGCAGTTCACGATGTGGGAGTTTTTGTTTTATTTGTATTCTCATTGGGTGGAGTTTTGGGGCTCATTGGGCTTCCTTTTGCAGTTCGGCAGAATTGGGTGAAATCGTTCCTTAGGAAGAAAATTTCAGTGGCAGAGCAAAGAGGTGCGGATGGATTTTCTACCAAAGGGCACAGTGTGCTGTTGCATGTTGAATCTCTGAGGAATGACATCGAGATGGGAACACGAAATCCGATGCAGCTTGTCGGACCAATTCTTTTGAGTGTGTTGAGTCTCCTGCTCACAAGTGCTGGATTGTTTATGGCAGCTCGCGCTCTGTCTGAGTCACTCGACTTTTTCCAAATTCTCTGCGTCTTTCCGATAGTTTCACTCGCATCAGTGCTGCCTCTTGGCTTTGCCGGTATTGGTGGCTACCAGTTGGTCATGGCGAGCGTTTTTGGTGTCTTTGCTGTTTCGCCCTCAGTTGTTGCCTCGGCTGGTTTGCTACAAAGTGCTCTACTTCTTTTAGTTAACTCTCTGCTTGGGTTGGCCTTTTTGCAGACCTGCTCGCGTCAGGTCCGCCAAGCATTAGCCTCAAGTTAAGCACCTCTTTGGTTCGATAAAGTCTTGCTTGAAGTTGGGGGGGGGCTGGGCTATGAGGTTCGGCGAGGAGAGTTGGACTACAGCGCCGCGGAGCTTTGGTTTCGTGAGTGAGGAAAGTCCGGACTTCGCAGAGCAGAGTGCTGGCTAACGGCCAGGCGGGGCAACCCGACGGAAAGTGCAACAGAAAATACAAAGCCTAAGGCGTAAGTCCGGCAATGGTGAAATCGTGAGGTAAGAGCTCACGGGTGTCCGTGGTGACACGGCGCTTGGCAAACCCCACTCGAAGCAAAACCAAATAGGGGCGGAGGATTGGCTCGATCCGCTGAACGTCCGGGTTGGTTGCAAAGACTCTTTCGGTAACGAATAGGGCAAGAGAAATTGTAGTCGCAGACAGAATCCGGCTTACAAACTCTCCTCATTTTTTTGATGTTTCTTCCACCTAGGTGAGGTGTCCTATGTTTATGACGTCTAAAACAACTCTCAGCACACATCCAGAGATCACTTACTTCACGTCGGAGAGTGTCTCGGAAGGTCATCCTGACAAGGTCGCTGACCAAGTCTCTGATGCAATTCTCGATGAACTTTTGAAGTATGACCCTCATGCGCGCGTTGCATGTGAGACTCTTGTCAAGACTGGACTGGTTGTCGTTGCCGGTGAGATCACCACAAACGATGAGTGCCGCATGAAAGCCCGAAAGTATGCAGACATTGCGCGAGAGACAATTCGTGAGATTGGTTATGATGATCCCGACAACGGATTTGATTACCGTAGTTGCGGAGTCATCACTGCTGTAGACGCGCAATCGCATGATATTGCAGTGGGGGTCAATGAAGGTGAAGGTCTCCACTCTGAAATGGGTGCAGGCGATCAAGGTATGATGTTCGGTTACGCCGTGAACGAGACCCCTGAATACATGCCGGCTACTTTGCAGTATGCGCAAAACATTCTTCAGTGCCTTGCGCACAAGCGTAAAGCAGAAAAAGTAGCGTTTTTGCGTCCCGATGCTAAATCTCAGGTGACAATTGAATACCACAATGGTGTCATGAAACGTGTCGACACTGTTGTCCTCAGTACAATGCACACACCTGACGTATCCAATGAAACACTTGAAAAATTTGTGATTGAGGAAGTGATAAAGAAAACGATTCCAGCACATCTTCTCGATAACAAAACTAAGTACCATATCAATCCAACTGGGCGCTTCGTTACAGGTGGCCCACAAGGTGATTGCGGCCTGACCGGGCGTAAAATCATCGTCGACACCTACGGTGGCCATGGCGCTCATGGTGGTGGTGCATTTTCTGGTAAGGATCCGAGCAAAGTCGATAGGTCTGCGGCATACTTAGGTCGTTACATTGCCAAGAACGTTGTGGCTGCTGGCTTGGCTGACAAGGCGCTTGTTCAAATTGCATATGCAATCGGCGTTGCGGATCCAGTCAGTGTCAATGTTCAGACATTCGGAACTGAGAAAGTCGCCCGCCAGAAAATTGAAGCGGCCGTGCGCGAAACTTTTCGCATGAAACCTCAAGATATCATCAATCAGTTCGACCTAAAGAATCCCTCTAAAAATGGGTTCTGCTATCGTGAAACAGCGGCATATGGCCACTTTGGCCGGAGCAAGTTCCCGTGGGAGAAGCTCGACAAGGTGGAGGCACTCAAGCAATATCTTTGATCTCTAGAGAGGAGATCAAGGATATGTTGTCTCGATCAGTTAGCGTTCGTTGTTTGTTGGGACGGCAGGCTCTCGCACTGGGAGTTCTGCTTTTTTCTTTTCAGAGCGATTTCGCTGAATCTAGCCCTGGAACTGTCGTTGCCCAAGGGCAACAAACTCCGGCGGCTGTTCAGGGACAGCCAGTTGAAGCTCCAGCGGCAGTCTCGACTCCGGCGGCTCTTCCTAACCCTTCTTTGATTGTTCTCGAACCAACGGTCAAAGCACTCGACCTAGCATGGTCTGTGCGCCATGAACTGCATGACAAAATACTTGAGTTTATGCGCAAGAAAGTTGTTCTTCCCGACAACTTTGAGGTGCTTTGGCGCATGGCCCGCCTCTCGTATTATTCTGGTTTCTTTGGAATGCCCAAAGATGCATCAAGTGAAGATAAAATGCTTGTCTTTCAGGTCGGAACGGAGGCCGGAGAGCGCGCACGTCGACTCGATGCTAGCCGTGTTGAAGGACACTACTGGTATGCGGTGACACTGGGCGGATGGGGTATTGCGAAAGGTGTTCTCAATGCGTTGAGCTCTGCTGGACCCATGCGAGATGCTCTCAGTGAAGCGATTAAAATTGACTCTAAATATCACTTTGCGGGACCACTGCGAGTGCGGGGACGTCTCTACTATAAACTGCCAGGAATTATTTCCTTTGGAGACAATCAGAAAGCAGCAGAAGATCTCAAAAAGGCAATTTCTCTGGCGCCAGATATCAAGCTCAACCACATCTATATGGCTGAGGTTCAATCAAAGCTTCAGTCTAAAGCAGATGCGCTCAAAACCCTCGATTATGCAAAAACACTTCCTGACATAGTTGGAGTTGCCGAAGAAGCGTCGTATCGTAGGGATATTGCTGAGCTCGAAAATAAATTTCGCTAAAATATTTTTTTCTTGAATGAGGACTCCAATGTCAAAAAGCAAAGTATTGATTGGTGCTGCCTTTGTTGTGGGTGGGCTCATGGGTCTAATACCCCTGTTCACCCTTGATAAAGATAGGGTTCTAAGTCGAGTTGTTTCTACAGCTGACAACTCAATGGTAGCAACTGCTTCGCCTGCTGCGTCAGGTGACGGAAATGTTCTTGGAACTTTTGGCGGTAATGCAGTTGTACGTGGTCAGCTGAATGGCAGTGAAGCGCAAAAGCTCTATGAAGCAGAGATGCAAGTGTACAATGCCGCTGAGCAAATTCTTGTGCAGCGCTACGTTGCTGAATTCTTCGAAAAAATGAAAGACAAGCGCAAGCTTGCCTCAGCAAATGACGCCCAAGACCAATTCTTTGCGGAGCGCATTAAGATCTCGTCGGCCGAGGTAGAGCGCTTTATTGCAGAGAATAAAGATAACCCCGGATTACAGCGAATTCCTGAAGACCAGCGTGCTCCGCAGGTGCTGAATTATCTTGAAGGACGTGCGCGAGAAGGTGTTTTCCGCGAGCTTATCGACGAGGCGAGAAACTCGGGCGAAATTCGCGTTTCAGTCCGCAGGCCGGCTGAACCTCAGCTTGATGTCGACGATGGTGGCAATTATTTCATGGGTCCCAAAGACGCGCCTGTGACCATCGTTGAATTTGCAGATTTTCAATGCCCATTCTGTGCGCGAATGGTACCAACCCTGACGGAGATCATCGAAAAGTACAAAGGAAAAGTTCGCTGGGTATACCGCGACTTTCCGTTGAGGGAAATTCATCCCGAGGCACTTCCCGCTGCCGTAGCAGCCAACTGTGCTGGAGCACAGGGTAAGTACTTTGAGATGCACCATGCACTTTTTGAAAACTACAGAACCCTCGGCGCTCCTCTTTACAGAGATCTTGCCGGGAAGCTGGGCCTCAACACCAGTCAATTTGATGCCTGCTTGCGCGATCCTCAGATGGAAAATGAAGTGCTTAGGGATGCTCAGGAGGGCCAGAATCTTGGCATCAACGGGACGCCCGCGTATTTTGTTAATGGCAGAAAGCTGGGAGGCGCAGTCGATGTCAATGAGTTTTCTCGCCTCATTGACGCTGAGTTAGCCAAGAAATAACTCAAAAACGGAGCATTGTCGGGAATGTTTGGAATTGGTGGCGGTGAAATTCTCATCATTGCTGTGGTCGCAGTTGTTCTCTTTGGAACAGACGACCTTCCAAAAAATTTGCGCAAGTTTATGAAGGTGTGGAACGATTTTCGTGGTGCCACGACCGATCTTCAACGTGGGTGGTTTGATGTTCGAGATAAGGTCACTCGCGATATTTTGAATGAGAGCACGAACGCGCATCCAATGATTGAAAGCAAGGAAAACAAAGCTGACAGTCAGTTCTCTGAAGATGTTGGCGACCCATCGTCTAAAGTGGAAGGTCTAACTGAAAACACCATTCTAGATGCCGCCGAGCAGTCCTCGATACCGACACCACGTAAAGCAGATGGCTCAGTTGCAATAGGAGATAAACTGAACCCTGCTGATGAGCTAAGCGACGGAGATACGGCAGAGGGCGGTCGTGAAAAGTTAAGGACGGAAGTCAGTTCTGATTCTGATAAATCCATTTAATATTATAGTAATTCCTCAGAACACGCTGAACGTAAGTTTGTGTTTCTGAATAAGGAATGAACTCTATGAAATAGGGGATGTCTGAGAGTTTTTCTCTACGGGCTATCCAACTATCGACTGCACCTTCTCCCGCATTATATGCAGCGATCGCATATGCTAAGTTATTGTTGTAGCGCTTTAATAAGTCTCTCAAATAACATGAGCCGGCCAGCGTGTTCGTAGCTGGATGCGTCAAATCAATGCTCTGACCAATCTGATTGGATTGCTGAGCCAAGATTCTTTTGGCAGTGGATGGCATTAGTTGCATAAGCCCAATGGCTCCAGCAGGGCTCTTGACTGAACTTTGGAAAAGGCTTTCTTGACGCGAAATTGCATAGAGTAGGTCGATATCCACTTCACACGTCTGCGATGCGGTCAGAAATTCTTGATAAAAGGGCCTTGGGTAAAAAATAAAATAAAGGAATGGTAAGTAATCGCTGTCCCAGCCAATCACATTTCTGAGCCGACCAACAAATAAAATAGCACTAGCAAAATCACCAGCAGCATGTGTCAGCCAGGCCACCTGGTGTGCTTTTGGTAAAACTTTGTTTGTGAGTGAACTCAAATCAGTGAACGCTCTGCGCAGATGTCTTGTTTCATTTCTGATCAATTCAGCCGGAAGCTCTGGGCTGTTGCTGATCTGATCAAATCGGTCTGACTGACTTAAATTTGGCTCAATTGCTTTTTGTAGAGCAAAAATCAGCAAAGTCGATCGGAGTGAATCTTCGAACTGACGTGCCGAGTCAACGTTGGATTCTTCATTGACGTGAGGACTCTTCATCTCCAATGGAGTGATCGGTTCAGAGGTTAAGATCTTGAGCGGAGATGATTCGGAAATGCTCATCCAAGCTTTATGTTCATCTTGCCAATTTCCCGAAAACGCCCTTTGTGCCTGAGTTGATGCTCTGCCAGACTTTGATTCGAGAAGCTGACCAGAGAAAATGTCATAAATGCTGAGAGGATCAGTTCTGCCCGAGGCAAGTAGGGAATTTTCACTCTCAGAGTCATTACTGACTTTGCGAGAGGTGCGACCTATCCAGTAAAAGGCCATAGCTCTTGTGAAGTTATCAGAGGTTTGTTCAATCACTTTTTCAAATGACTTTTGAGAGTTGTTGTAATCGCCCGCAAGATACTGAATCAAGCCCTTGCGACTATTTAACCAGGCAGGAAAGTCATCTGATTCAGCTTCTGCGACAGCGCTTTCAAGCGATGCGAGCAGTGCAATGTTTTCTGACGGGTCGAGCATTTCGTAACCAACACGGCCCACAATAATTTTCGCGGCATCGAAGTAATGCTCCCAAGACTTGAGTCTCAACGCGTCGTTTAATGCGGTGCGAGCCGTATGGAATGCCTGAGGATTTTTATTTTGCTCCCACTCGAGTCTAGCGAGCCACAGTCGGCCATCGAGCTTGAAAGCCTCAAATTGCTCATCTTCCATACCGAAGTCGAGCGCTCGACAATGACTGCTGTCGAGCAATGTCATCAGTCTGTCCTGATAAAATGCAAACTGCTTCCTGTCCTGCCTCATTCTAAAACTTTGCGCTAAAACAAACTGTGAGAAAGTAAGAGCTGGTCTGCAGCTATCTTGACTCTTTTTGTCTAGCCGCTGCTTTTCACTCGCGATGTTGATTTTGCTTGCTAGAGTGAATGCATCGTTCCAACGTCGTGAGTCTGCGAGAGTGCGCAGTTGCAGAGTTTTGGTTAGCTCTAAGTTTTTCTTCTCACCTGCCTCTGTCATGACAATCACTTTCGCAGGTTCTGCAATATGCGAATCCCAGAGCTTCTTGAGCCAGCGTGGTGCTGACATACCTTCACTACGGAAGTGCTGATCTGAAAGTAAGGAGCGTCTGTATCCTGTGACTGTGAAGAGGTTTGGATTCTCTCTGACGAGAGTCTGCCAGCCTTCGGATGAGCAGACAGATGAGCACTGAAGGTTCTGCAGTGAATTGAAGTCATTGAGTGGGCTTCGTGGCAGATCAATTTCAATTGTCGCTGCTGAAACTTTATCAGTGAGTTCGATGATGTCAGCCATCGTCAAGTATCGAAGGGCAGAATGGTACATGGCCAGTGAGAGCGACTGGGTATTCAAAACAGCGCTGGTGTAAGCGCGCGCTGCGGCGACTTCACCTTTGCGAATGGAACGCTGCGCTGCGATCAATTGACGCAGTGCCACAAGTAAGTCAACGTCTTGTGATGTTAAATTGCGTCCAATGAACTGCGAAACTT
>JBEAPS010000321.1:0-10080 GCA_041164285.1 Pseudomonadota bacterium | reverse complement strand
ATAGTTGCGCGGTCTTTGCCCACCTTCGATGCGAGCGTTTCTTGTGTGTATGAATGCTCGTCAAGTAGCCTTGAAAATGCTTTTGCTTCATCCAGGGGGCTGAGTTCCTCCCTTTGAATGTTTTCAATGAGAGCAACCTCGAGCGCACTGTGTTCCCGGCTCGCTCTTACAACGCAAGGAAGCTCTTGAAGACCTGCGATTTGAGCCGCTCGCCAACGTCTTTCGCCCGCTATGATTGTGAACTGTCCGCTTTTGTCGTTGGGACAAACAACTATGGGCTGGATAATTCCATAACTTCTGATGCTCGCGGCCAGTTCGTCGAGAGTATTGCTGTAAAACTCCGTTCTGGGTTGGTCTTTGAGCGGATTGAGTTGTTCTGCCTTGAGCATGATCACAGACTGAGCCGCTTGGGGTTGGCTATCCACAAGATCCTGCGTTTTCAGTGATTCAATTGTTGGTCGTGCTGAATTTAGAGTTGGCAGATCGCTTTGTGTGCTTTGTCTTTTGGTTGGTCTGAGTGAATTTGGTGTTTCGAGCTTAGGGCTCGCTACTTGATAAGCTGCTTTTTCTTCAGCGTGTTTCACATCATCTGGGATTTTAATGAGTTCGGGATTGAGTAGGGCTCCAAGACCACGTCCGAGTCCGTTCGGTTTTTTTTGCATGCATCACCTCCCTGGTTATGGATGTACTTCGCTGGTATTTGAATTGATTTCGATTTTTGTACCGTCTGGCGGTGTTCGCTTGAGTTGGGTTCTGGCTAGTAGCTCTTGAGCCGCTTCCATGTAGGCAAGAGCACCTGGACTGGAGATATCATAAAGAATGATCGGTTTGCCGTGGGATGGCGCCTCACCAAGTTTGACATTGCGTGGAATTCTGGTGCTGAGTACCAATTCTTTGAAGTGGCTTCTGACGTCGTTTTCAACCTGATGTGACAAGTTGTTTCTACGGTCAAACATCGTCAGCAAGATGCCTTCAATTTCCAGATTTGTGTTGAGAAACTTTTTCACCAATTCGACTGTTTTCATGAGTTGTGACAAGCCCTCGAGTGCAAAATACTCACATTGCAGAGGGACGATCACTCCGTGAGCTGCTACAAGTGCATTGACTGTCAGTAACCCAAGGGCGGGCGGGCAGTCGATCAATATGTAGTCGTAGTTCACTTTGAGGGTGTTGAGGGCATCTTTGAGTCGGTGCTCTCTACCTAAAGCAGAGACCAACTCAATCTCAGCGCCAATGAGTTCTTGATTTGCGGGTATCAGATCGAGATAGCTCAGCTCAGTTTTAACGACACAATCTTTTGGCTCTGCCTCCTGAATCAACATTTCATAGCTGCTTGGCTTCAGGTCTCTTGCTTCGATGCCAAGTGCACTCGAAGCATTGCCTTGTGGGTCAAAGTCAACCAAAAGGACTCGGTACTCTGCCGCCGCAAGCGATGCTGCAACGTTCACTGCAGATGTTGTCTTTCCAACACCGCCTTTTTGGTTCGAAAAAGCAATAATGCGGGTGTTTGCCATGTGGTAGTCTCCCTGTCGTCCGCTTGGCATTCGGCATTGAGTTGAAAGCTCTGGTGCTTCGGTCTTCTACTTCCATATATCGGAGGGGCACTTCGCTGCAAGTTTTTTCAATCGACTTAATCCTTGTGGCGTTCTTGACGGTGAGGCCAAAAGGTTGACATTGTTCCACGTGAAACGCTCAAGTTTTGAGCATATTTTCGTGTTCCACGTGAAACCCCCCGAGAATATCAAGAAAAACGTCACTTCAAATGTCGCTCGCATAACTGCATCGAGTCGTTAGAAAGGTAAATGAGAAAAGGAGATGAATGATATGTGCTACAGTGACTTTCTTACGGCTATCTTGTTCCGAGGTGTTGACAGGCAAGCAAGTGCGTGGGGTGAGGCCATAAAAATGGGCTTCAATGTTGTCGTTCGCTGCGAAAGTGATGAGCTAGCGCAGATTGTCTTAAAACTAGTGAACCAGTCCACCGCGCTCACGAACCTTCACCTCAGCTCTATCTCACTTACGCATGCAAGCTTGGAGGGGGGAATAAAAGAGCGCGAGCCTCGTCAGAGCAATGGGATGAGGAAAGCCATAGAGCCACGTCCCACTCTCTTTGTGTGCGCTTCTCAGGTACCAACTGGACTGGTTGCCGTAAGATTCGATCTTCCCTCGATGCACGCTCTGTTGCCGGGGGTGGGTGTGATAGTCACCCAGGCTCTCGAATACTTGAGACTCGACCGTTATACCGACTGCTTCGATGGCAGAACAATGTCTTCACTCAAGAAAATTCTTGAGATGAGGGGTGTTCCCTCGCTCTTAGATGCCGTCATTCAGATTGCTTACCTAGCGGGGGTCCTGGGTGATGAGGGGCAAAGTCATCGCTATCTCGAAGCCTTAACCAACAATGCCACGTTGAGCGAGATGCGAGACTTCTCCATTCCCGAACACGATCTAGGTTCATTTTTAGATAGGTTCATGGCGACGCATGACCCCTACGACACACTGAAGGCTGCGCTGGCGCATCATGCATTCGTTAGAAAAAAAGTAAGCCAAGCGGAGGCGAGTCGAAATCTGAGGGTCTCGAGATCTACACTACAGTCGCACCTCAATATGGCCGAACGCCTGAACGTCGCTCGATTTTTTCCCCAAGGCCAAATGAGCTCTTGAATCAGGCACTCAATTGGCCACTCGCCCATATTTCATCAATACAAAGAATCCTTGGTGAGAATGAGTTCAACCCTTGCATCTAGCAAAACTTAACATTAAGTAAAGGTCGCGTTGACCCCCGGGCGCCTCAGCCCGCAGTGGATCTGTGTCTTCGACTAAGGGAAATGACATGTCAGAACTGAAGCTCACGCCAGAAGTAGTCCCAATGATTGTCCAGGGCAGTTTCTATTTAGCCGCGCTGATCAGCAGTCACTATCTTCTCATAAAGCCGCTTGTTTCGTTGAGCGCAGAAAGAAAAAAGCGCACTCAGGGTGCGGTTGATTCCGCCAAGGGCCTTGAAAGCAAGCTCGAAGTTCTCGAAAAAACATACAGAGATTCGCATCAGTATGCGTTAACTGAGGCACGCGATTTAAAAAACGCCCAGGTTCTTGCCGGCCAGGCTGAAGCCCAGGGTCTTCTTCTTGCTGCAAATGAAGAGGCTAGAGCTCAGCTTCAGACCACCCGTTCAGAGCTTGCAAAACAAGTTGAAATTGAGCGCACCAAGATACCAGCAATCGTGAATGACCTTGCAGAAGTTGCTTTGGGCAAGTTAACGCGCGCCAGTGTTTTTCTTGCGGCTGGACTTTCGATTCTGGATTCTAGCAATGCGTTTGCTGGAGCATCCGAAGTCGACCCTATGTACGGCATTCTGTGGCCATACTTTCAGTTCATTGTTTTTGTAACGATCCTGGTTGTTTTCGCCCGGAAGGCCATTTCTAAGATGCTGGGCGACAAGCGCGAAACATTGCGCACCCGGCTTTCTGAAGCGCGAGAGGCTCGGGTTCTAGCTGAGCGAAAGGTCGCCGAGTACGAGGCTAGGTTAAAAAATCTTCAGGTAGAGCTGGAAGAAGTCCGGAAAGAATTTGCTGCTGACGGTGTCAAGCAACGAGATAAATTGATATCAGATGCGAGGAATACTGCCGCACAGATTCTTCGTGACAGCGAGCGCGTGGGTCAACAGTTGATACATGAGGCTCGAGTTGAAATAAGAAAAGAAGTTTTTGAACAGGTTCTCGGGGTATTGAATGAGCGTCTCAAGGCAGAAACACTCGCTCAGGCTGACAGTGTGCTCAAAAGTTCTGCGATAGCAAATTTAAAGGCTCAACCCCACACGCACTGATTTTTTGAGAGGATTGTATGAAGGTCAGTACCGGACAATTGGCGCGACGATATGCCACGGCTCTGTTCGAAAGCGCTGCTGAAGCGGGGAGTATCGATAAACTCTCGACAGAAGCTGAGCTTTTGGCGGCTGTATTTACACCAGAGCTCGAGGGTTTTTTTGCAAGTCCAACGAGACCGCAGACAGATAAAGATCAAACTCTCAAGCTTATTATTGAGAAGCTAGGCTTATCCGTGCTCACGCAACGCACGCTTGAGCTGATGGCTCAAAATAATCGTTTATCTCACGCTCGACTGGTCTTTAAGAAGGTCATCGCTCTCTCGGATGACCATCGCAAAGTTGTCCGTGCGCAGGTAAAAACAGCGACGCCACTCAGTGTTCAAGAACTTGAGGCACTGCAGTCGGCATTGGCGGAAACAACGGGTAAAACTGTTGTAGTTGAAACTGAAACCGAGCCGCAGCTTCGTGCGGGAATGGTCGTAAAAATTGGTACCCGGCAGATTGATGCAAGTCTGAATACACGTTTGTCCAATCTTAAAGAATTATTGACTCAGGGAGTTTAATCAATGGAACAGATCCGCATTGATGAGATCAGCCAGTTATTGAAACAAAAAATCCAGGCACTTGGACAAACTGCAGAGGTTTCCGAGACGGGAACGGTAGTATCCGTTGCTGACGGAATTGCTCGGGTCTACGGACTTGATAGAGCTATGACCTCCGAAACTGTTTTGTTCGAAAATGGAACAAAGGGTTTGGTGCTTAACCTCGAAGAAGACAATGTGGGCGTCGCCATCTTTGGTGAAGCTGATAAAATCCGCGAAGGCATGACTGTTAAACGAACATCCGAAATCAACCGCGTGCCCGTTGGTCGTGGATTGCTTGGCCGAGTCGTGAATGCGATGGGCGAGCCAATCGATGGGTTGGGACCTATTCAGTCCGATGCTACATCCGTTGTGGAAGTGAAGGCTCCTGGAATTATGGCGCGCAAGAGCGTCCATGAACCTCTTCAAACCGGACTGAAATCAATCGATGCAATGATTCCAATTGGCCGCGGTCAACGTGAGCTTATCATTGGCGACCGTCAGACTGGTAAAACAGCAGTTGCACTCGACACAATCATCAACCAAAAAGGAAATGGTGTTGCTTGTATCTATGTTGCGATTGGCCAGAAAGCCTCAACCGTTGCGCAGGTTGTTGAAAAATTGAGAAAGGCTGGCGCTCTGGAGTACACCGTCATCGTCGTCGCAGGAGCTTCAGATCCAGCGCCGCTTCAATTCCTTGCGCCATATTCAGGCTGCACAATGGGCGAGTACTTCAGGGATAACGGCCAGCATGCAGTTATTTTTTATGATGACCTTACCAAACATGCTCAAGCGTATCGTGAGCTTTCATTGCTTCTTCGCCGCCCTCCAGGCCGTGAAGCATACCCCGGCGACGTTTTTTATCTCCACAGTCGTTTGCTTGAGCGTGCGTGCAAATTGAACGATGAGTTGGGTGCGGGCAGTTTGACCGCCTTCCCAATCATTGAGACACAAGCAGGAGACGTTTCTGCCTATATTCCAACGAACGTGATTTCGATTACTGATGGTCAGATCTATCTCGAGGCAGACTTATTCAACTCCGGTCTTCGACCCGCTGTGAATGCCGGATTGTCGGTGTCCCGTGTGGGTGGTTCTGCACAGATTGGTGCGATGAAGCAGGTTGCAGGTAGTTTGCGACTTGAACTTGCCCAGTATCGCGAACTTGCAGCATTTGCACAGTTTGGTTCCGACCTCGATGCGGTAACCAAACGACAGCTCAATCGAGGCCAGCGTTTGATGGAGTTGCTCAAGCAGCCCCAGTACAACCCAATGCCTGTCGAGAAACAAATCCTTGTAATTTTCGCCGCGACCGGTGGATACATGGACGATGTTGACGTTCGCTCAGTCGGTAAGTTTGAAACGCAGATGCTTGAATACTTCGAGAGCAATCACCGCGCAGAACTTACTGAGATTGGCAATGGCAAGAAGATGAGCAACGATCTTCAGGCTAAGCTTAAGGCTGGTTTGGAGACCTTCGCTAAGAGGTTTGACCCAAATGCCGGCTAATCTCAAAGATCTGAGAACTCGCATAAAAAGTGTGAAAAACACGCAACAAATCACGAAAGCTATGAAGCTTGTTTCGGCTGCGAAGTTTGGCCGTGCACAGAACAACGTTCTGCAAGCGCGCCCCTATGCGCGGGCTCTCGAGAAGCTTGCGGAAAAGCTTCTTAAAGATGGTCCGGAGGCTTCGAGTCATACCTTGCTCAATGCGTCTGAAACGGATTCAGCTTTGCTTATCGTGATCTCATCGGAGCGTGGGCTTTGTGGTGGATACAACTCCAATACAATTAAAGCTGCATTGAGAGCGATTGAAGATATCGTTGCTGCTGGCAAAAAGCCTATCGTAATGTGTATTGGAAAAAAAGCATTTCAGGTTCTCTCACGGCGTAAACTCCCCGGTGGATTGAGCGGTGGTCAGGTCGTTCAGTTGCAAGATTTCACTGCACATCCTGGTCGAGTATTAGCCGAAAATGAGAACCGTGTCGTTCACTTGGGCGTTGCCTTTGATAAACCGAATTACGAGTTTGCGAAAACAATCGCACATTCAGTCGAGTCGGCGTTCGTGTCTGGCTCTGTGAGTCAGGTTCAGGTCGTCTACAACCAGTTCCAGTCTGCTATGACTCAAGTTCCGGTTTGTGAATTACTTTTGCCACTCGAAGTGTCTGAGAACGATGGTGCAGCGGGCGGTCAGGCTATTATGGAGCCCGCTTGGTCTGAGTTGGCTAACTCTGTATTGCCGCGCTATGTGGTGACCCGTTTTTTCCAACTGACGCTTGAAGCAATAGCGAGCGAGCACGGCGCGCGTATGACGGCAATGGACAACGCTACACGCAACGCTAAGGATATGGAGCGAAGGCTTCAAATCACCTATCAGCGCGCTCGACAGGCTGCGATTACACGTGAACTTATTGAGATTATAAGCGGAGCAGAGGCTCTTTGAGAAGCCCGCAAAAGGAGTGATTCGAAATGAAAATGGGACGCATTGTACAAGTTATGGGACCGGTTGTCGACGTTGAATTTGATAAGGGTCATTTGCCCGCAATTTTCAATGGACTGACGACAACGAACATTCAGATCAACAAAGACAAGAATAATCTCGTTCTTGAGGTTGCTCAGCATTTAGGTGAAAACGTCGTGCGCGCAATTGCGATGGATTCAACTGATGGCTTGGCACGTGGTGCTGAGGTCGTTGACACAGGCGAGCAGATCACTGTGCCGGTTGGCGATAAAGTTCTCGGGCGCATTTTGAATGTGACTGGCGACCCGGTTGATGGTGGCGAGGCCGTAACTGCAGAGAAGCGGTATCCTATCCATAGAAAAGCTCCGGAATTTACCCGTCAGAGCACAAAAGTAGAGATGCTTGAGACGGGAATTAAGGTTGTTGACCTTCTTGCACCTTATCAAAAGGGTGGAAAGATCGGTTTGTTCGGCGGAGCCGGTGTGGGCAAGACTGTTCTTATTATGGAGCTCATCAACAACATTGCGAAAAAACACGGTGGTTACTCAGTGTTTGCTGGTGTTGGTGAGAGAACTCGTGAAGGAAACGACCTTTATCACGAGATGAAGGATTCAGGCGTGTTGAACAAAGTGGCTCTCGTTTACGGCCAGATGAATGAGCCACCTGGTGCGCGCTCACGTGTTGCTCTTACAGGGCTTTCAGTGGCCGAGTACTTCCGCGATGAACAGAATCAGGACGTATTGTTTTTCGTTGATAACATTTTCCGATTCACTCAGGCTGGTGCGGAAGTGTCTGCACTTCTTGGTCGCATCCCTTCTGCGGTGGGCTATCAGCCCAACCTTGCAACAGAAATGGGTGAGTTGCAGGAGAGAATCACCTCGACAAACACAGGTTCTATTACATCAGTTCAGGCTGTTTATGTGCCAGCAGATGACTACACAGACCCAGCTCCTGCAACGGCATTCGCCCACTTGGATGCTACGACAAACCTCGATCGCTCAATCTCGGAAAAGGGGATTTATCCCGCGGTGCATCCGTTGAACTCAACAAGCCGAATTTTGGATCCCTTAATTGTTGGCCAGGAGCACTACACTGTTGCTCGTCGCGTTCAGCAGATTCTTCAAAGATATCGGGAGCTTCAGGATATTATTGCGATTCTCGGTATGGACGAACTCAGTGAAGAAGACAAGCTGACAGTGGCACGTGCCCGACGTATTGAGCGCTTCTTGTCTCAGCCCTTCCATGTTGCTGAGCAATTCACTGGAAATGCGGGTCGTTATGTTCAAATTGAGGACACAATCCGGGGCTTCAGTGAAATTTGTGAAGGAAAATGGGATCATTTGCCTGAGGCATCGTTCCACATGGTCGGCACCATTGAGGAGGCCGTTGAGAAAGCGAAGCGTTTGCAGGCCGCAAACTAATCGCTTTTCATCAGAGAGGAATTGCTCATGCAAACTTCGAATTCAATGCCAATGAAGTTGACTGTGCTGACGCCGACAAAGCGCCTACTCGATGGCGTACCTTGCAAGACTGTGTATTTTCCAAGCGCAAAGGGTGTTTTGGGGATACTGCCTGAGCACACAGACCTAGTGTGTTCATTGGGCACAGGTATTGTTTTTTATGACCTTGAAAATTCAACGTCATTTTTGACAATCTCGGGTGGTATTGGTCAGGTGACTGGTGATTCTGTGATTCTCTTGGCTGATGTAGCCGAGGAGGCGGCGGTCATTGATGTGGGTCGTGCACAACGTGCACTCGAGCGTGCCCGTGAAATGCTTGTAGGTCGTGGCGCTGTGACAACTGGTGATGATGTTCATGAGGCTGCTGCAGCTGAAGCAAGGGCGCTCGCCCGAATTGAAGCTGGCACTCTCCATGCGGCTGGTCGCTGACGCCTGAAAAGAGTTTTCTTGGAAGCTATGCTACTCTAAGAGGGAACTTAGGTTTCCTCTTTTTTTATTGGAGCAGCTATGGCGGGCGCAGATGTTCGTCCTTTTTGGTTGGTATTGGACATTCGTTCGGCGTCTTCAGAGCATCAGTCTGGCTTAGGTCGGTTTGTCGTGGGATTAGCTCAAGCGCTCGCGGACAGTTTGTCGGGCCGCCATGTCGCTCAGGATGCAGCGACTCTAGGCGTGAGATTACTGCTCGTTGCTAAATCCGAACCTCCAAAGTGGGCAGTTCAACTTGTTCATGATTACCCTTCGCTCGTTTCGTTTTGGAGTGGCGGCCCGGGTGCGTTGACTGACTCATGGGAAAAGCCTCAGTATTTGTGGTCGAGCAAAGTACTTAGGAGAATTTCGCGTTGGTCAGAGGGGCGTTTTTTTTGGATTGCTCCCTGCAATTTTGATCGGCCGGTTTTAAGTAAGTTTTTACTACCGCGTCATTTGAGAAATTCAATTGTGCAGGTGATTCACGACACGATTCCAATTGAGCAGCGCAGATCAATGAGCTTCTTTTTTTGGCTGCAGTATTCAATTTTAGTTCGAAGAACTCTTGTTCGCGTTGAAAATATATTTACAGTTTCTCCGCACTCCATGCGTAAACTAGAGCGACTTGCGCCGCGTCGAACTAAGGTTATTCATGTTTTGCCAAGTGGAATTGAAACCATTTTCGGTGTGTTACCGCGTTTTCGTGGCGCCTCAGAAATTGAATCCGGTAGAGCTGCATTTATCGAGCGCCTGAGTGCTCAATCTGTGTCAACAAAGACAGGTTCAAATCCCGAAGTTTCCAATTCAGAGCTTGAGAAAATGATAAGGCGACGCTGGGTTGTTGGTGTTGGTCGTACTCAAAAATACAAAGGTTGGGACGTTGCGGAAGAGGCTTTACGACAGCTGTCTTCGGATGTTTCAGAGGGCATTATTTTCATTCGGGTGGGTGGTTTGTCTGATGGCTCTGGCCATAAAAGTGCAGCTTCTCAGAATGCAACACAGACAAAAGTTTCTTTCGAGAACTGCGATGGATTGTCTGTGTTGAGAATTGAGTCCTTGTCAGATGAGTTACTTGCACAAGTGTATCGATGTGCAGATCTCATGGTTCATCCAAGTCGCGCCGAGGGCTTTGGATTTCCACCTGTTGAAGCAGCTTTGTCGGGACTGCCGGTGATTTACAGAGCCGGAACAGCTGTTGATGATCACTTCAATGGACACTCTTTTCATCCCCAATACTGGCAATCCGTTGAATCAGATGAGGCATCAGAGTGGAGAACTGTGATTTTATCGGTA
>JBEAPS010000320.1:0-3684 GCA_041164285.1 Pseudomonadota bacterium | reverse complement strand
TTAGATTGACGAGATACGATGCTGCACTTCGGTTTCTGGAAGCGGCAACTCCCCAGATACAGTCGGAGTCAAATGAGGTTCGAGGTGCCTTGTCGTCTGATCTTGCAAAGATTCTTGGTGTGTCTTTGAGCGAAATCTCTCCGTCAGTTCCTTCATTTCACTGGGTTCGAAATGCTCAGGAGTTCAGCTGGGTGGGCAGAGGTCTCGTAAATTCGGTTCTTTATCTTGCTCAAGGTGATAAAATTGACCTGGCGATGCGATGGTTTCTCTATCTTGAGCCATATCTCCGTACGTCAGTGAGTGCGATTGAGTTTTACTCAGCTGGAGTCTCAATCTGGGAGAAGTCTGGTCAAATTGATCGCTTGAATGATTTACGCATGCGTGCAATTGGCGCATTGAGAGCGGACGGTGTATTTGCCCTATCCCTGAGTGCGGGTTCGGAGATGAATTTCCGAAGAGCTCGCATGGTGCTCTCGCTTGCAAAACAGGTTTTCGACTATTTTTCCGGATTGCGACCTGAAGTGGTCGGTAAGAGGTCTCAGCAGCTTTTTGCTGGGGTCACCGAGTCTTTTCTCTCTGAGAAGCTTCAGATCTGTGATGAGTCCGGATCAATACTGCAAGCACATCGCTTTCTATCGCTTGCAAGAAACACTCATCTAGCAGACAAGTTGCTGGATACTATTCAATCGTGTTCCTTGAGACAGGGTGAGCTCGTCGAGTTTGCCACCGAAAATCTGGAGATGCATCGAAAGAATTGGAAAGACTCCAATGGTTCTGACAGGGCTTGGTCTGACTATCGAGTAAAGCTGCTCGGAGCCTTGGAGAGTTACGGCGAACTATTTGCTGTCAGGCTACTTGCTCTCGAGGCTGCTTCCGATGCTGTTTCAGCAAAGCGATTTGTTGATGCTGAGCGTCTTGTCGATATGGTTTTTTCTACCAATCACTTAGTTAAGTCAGCTGAGAATCGTCAGTTTGAAGGCGAAGCTATCGTCGCACTATTGGTTAATTTGCTCTCTTATAATTCTCACTCTCAGTCGGTTGAGCATCTAGCATGGGACGTCCATAGTTCATTGCTAAGTTCTTATGGAAAAGTGAACAGATTCGTCATGGAGCTCGAGTTTGCGATTGGATCTGCAGTTTATTCAAAGTCTTTGTCAATGCGCAGAGAGGGATTGATTGCGAACTCAATCGAGCATCTCCAAAGTGCGTCAAGACGCTTTGGCTCTGGGGGTGGTGTTGGACGTGATTTAGCATTTATGGCTATGAGATTGGCTTGTGGGACCGGTCTAGGTGGGCAGTGCATCGATTCGGCTGCAGCGGTCATTAGCAATCCGTCAAGTGACGTCGAAGATTATTTCTTTTCATCACATTGGATGGGTAAAGCACTCTGGCGGAGTGGCTCATTCCTCAAGGCTGCTGAAGTTTTATTAAGGGGAGCCGATCGTGCCGTAAATTCGGAGTTGAAAGATCATTCTTCTCTCATTCTGGAAGACTTGAATCTGGCTGGCTTGATCTACTCAGACCTCATGCTTTGGGAGAAGACTCTTGAGGTTCGTAGCCTCATTAAAAAAGCAACAAAGATTTTTGATTTACCAGAGAGCTCTCATCGAGAGATTTTGGCTTGGACTGCCGGTGCAATTCGTTCTGGCGCATTTGAGGTTGCAGCAGAACTGAGTTCTAATTCGAGCAGGAATTCCTTTGATAGCAAGGAAAGCTCGGATTTTTTTGTAATTTTCTCGCGCGCGTTATCAAGTTATGCGAAAGTTCGCTCTAATTTGGAAACTGGTGTGAGTCTTGACATGGCGATGAGTGATCTGGTTGCTCACTTGAATAAGGATTCTACCGCGCTTTCCTCTGTGTTTTTAGACAGAGTTTCGGTTGATGTATTTATCCGTGAGATTTCCGATTATCGACGAAGGCAAATAATCGATACTTATCGAAGTAGCGTTTTCAATTTTGAACCGAGTGAATTGTACGTTCGGCTTGAACAGTTAAAGAATGATATTGAAAAGTATCAGCTTTATTGCAAGGTATATAGTTTTCAAGTGACGATTCCAACCTCGGATAATGGGACTTGTTCCACGAACGATACTCGCACGATGCTCAGTTATGCGGCGGCACTTCGAAATGTGTACGCGCGTGCACCTGAATCTGAGAGGAGCCAAGTTGACTCGAAATTTTCGACTCATCTGGACATTGCTGATGCTCAGTTAAGAACGCTACTGAGTTTGTCCGCTAATTCCTACGAGAGGAAGTCGGCTCTTCCAAGTGTATTTGAATATCGGAATACAAACGGAATGGCTATTCTTGGATCGGAGCTGTCTCGATGAGAGTGTCATTTTTGTCAGCCTCAATGGTATTTTTGTCCATCTTAATTTCGGGTGCGTTGAATGTTGGCTGTGTTTCTTCAAAGTCCATCAGCTCTGATGAGGCGTTGCCGCCCGCGGGACTCTCGGTGGGACCTGCTTCTCAAGCTCAATCCGCACTTGGGGTTTCAAAAGCTCAATTGGAGCGCCGTATATCGAAGTTAAATGACCGCTCAAAGGTCCTTCGTCAGATTCCTCTCGGGTCTGTCGAGGAGGCGCGACCATTGCCTCCTGTGACCGTTGATACCGACTTCGACCTATGGTTGAGGAGCGAAAAGTGGCATGAGGTTCTCAGTCGTACGTCACTTCTGTGGGCAGAATGTATAAAGCGACTTAACGGTATGAGTGCGGAGTGTGCACTTGTTGGCAAAGCGCGAGCTCTTTCTTATGCAAAGCTCGGAAGTATTGAGTCGTCGTTAGATATTTATGAAGAGCTGGGCCTCGCAGGGGAGAAAGATCGTTCTGTCTTTTTCGCACGACTGCTCGCCGCAAGAGATTCAAATTTGATGTGTGCACAGATGGCACAAGTCGGCTTGTCGGTTGACAGTGTGGAGTCGCGTGAAGAGTTACATTCTCTCAACATTCGTTGCCTACGGCGTGCGGGGCATTCCAAAGAGGCAGACAAATTTCTTCGTGTTGCCATGTTGGAGTACCCAAAGTCACAGCTTTTACTGCTTGAAGCTGCTCTTAGCTTTTTGAGTGAAAATAAATTGACGCAGGGCTGTGATTTGCTGGAGCAACTCTATGCCAGCAATTTTTCTAATGTTGCTGTAATCTACAATTGGGGACAGTGTCTTGTTCGGCGTGCTGACCTGGAAGCAGTTCAGACTGTTTTGTCACGTGGGCAGAAAGAGTGGCCTACCGAAAAAGTCTGGCTAATTCTTGCAGGAGATTTGGCAAGGATTGAGGGCAATAGGGAGGCGGCACGTCTAAAGGGGCTCGAGTATTTGGCTGGTGCCAATCAAAGTGATGAATTGAGAAGTAAGGCCGAGAACCTCGCCGAGATGTGAGTGGAGTTACATAATGTTTTTAGTGCGTGCGCATAAATTATTGTCGGAGCCTGGCCCCAGAGGCAGTGGTTTTCAATCCATTCCTCCAATGAGTAGGCCGCCTACCAAGGTTTATGATCGGGACAGCAATGTGTTGGTAGTGGACGAGTCGGATGAAGTCTTGAGGTTCGTCAAGATCCATCTCAATCGCTATTTTTCGCATGTCCACGCCGCGAGAAGCGTTGCCGATGCAATGGCATTTTTAAAGCAAAAGACTATTCAGGTTATCATTGCCGACGTTGCTCCGGTTAAAAAAAGCAACGCCGATT